>NZ_FZOB01000008.1 GCF_900188395.1 Desulfurobacterium atlanticum
CCTTCCTCTCGACTTTGTCAAGGGCAAGCCGCTATTTTCTCCTGACTTCTCTCAGGAAAACGCGGCTCCGCTTTCCGCGAGGGGTAAATATAGGCAAGTTTTACACCCTGTCAAGTGCCTTGAGCTTTTGCCCTCAAACCTGACGCGGGAAAATATAGAAACTTCAAACGGAAGTGTCAAGAGTTTTGTTGATCTTTCTTCCAAAGTTTTTCAAGAGAAACAATCTCTTTAAGGCGAGAAAGTCTTGTATAACAACGCTTTCTCTGCTTCTCATCGTTTGAGTTTTTCAAAACGTACTCACATACTTTTTTTGATGCAATAAGCTTGCCATCAGCCTCAAGAACATCTGAAACAATTTCAAGAAGTTCCATTTTTTCTTCTTCTGTAATTAAACCTTCTCTTAAAATTCCCTTTGCAATCTGAAGAATCTCTCCAAACCGCTCCTGTTCCATATAAATAATCGCAAGCTCAAGAAAGGCATCCATTATAAGCCATGAACTTTCTGCGTAATCTATAATTTCCCTTAAAATCTGCTCCGCCTGGTCATACTTTCCTTTTTCAATAAGGAGTTCTGAAAGCATCCGCATACTATCTTCTTTAAGATAAGACTCAGAGTTTGCTATTGCTTTTCTAATATAAAACTCAGCAAGCTCGTCTTTTCCAAGAATATCATAAATGGAAGCCACATATTGGTAGAGGTAAGGAGCATCCGGGAATTTTTCAAGGGACATCAAAAGAATATCAAGGGCTTCTTCTGCTTTTCCATTAGAAATAAGAATTTCAACAAGCTTTTGCTTATAATCCATATCATCTGGCGACTTCCCACAAACCTTACGCATCAATTCCTCAGCCCTATCAAAATCACCAATAAGCTGGAAAAACTTAGCGCTTTCATAAAGGAAAGAAACAGTATCTATTTTTTTTAAGCCTTCCTCTATAACATTTTCAGCCATATCAAGATTACCTGCAGAGTAGTAATAAGTTCCAAGCTCTACATAGGGATACTCCGAAAATGGATCAATCATAAGCAGTGTTTTAAGAATCTTAAGGGCTTCTTTTTTTATTCCCTGCCTTTTATAAAGCTTATGAAGCTCAATATAAGGTTCAGGATCAAAAGGATTTAAATCAATCGCCTCTTCAAGAAGCTTCTTTGCTTCAATGTAATCCTTCTTCTCAATAAGGTATTGACTTTTAATAAGATTCTGCCTTGACCTTATATCAGCTTCTATAAACCGTGCCTGCTCAAAATATTCTTCCGCCTTCTCGCTATTTCCTACCTTTTCATAAGCTTCTGCCAGCAACAGTAGATAATCAACATTTTTCTTAAAGTAGTTTTTATGCTTTTCCAGCTGCGATATGGCTTTCAAATACTTTTTATTCTCTATAAGATTTTTGGCTTCCTTTAGGAGGGTGTCTATCTCTTTTTTGAATCCTTTCAAATAAAATTCTCCTGAGGTTGAGATATCTTCTTTTTTAAAGTATAAATTTAATTTGAAAATTTTCAATAGGCTTGGAGGATTTTAATGCTTGCAAATATAAGAAAGAATATGAAACTTTTCAGCATACCTTTATGGATAGTAACCGCTTCCTTCATACTGACAATTTTCCTTGTATGGGGAAAAGGTTCTGTATCAGGACCAGGCGTTAATGATGTAGCAACTGTTAACGGTAAACCAATCTCGGCAACAGACTTTTACAAAACAGTTGACAGATTAACATCTTCCGGAATGAATAAAAAACAGGCTGAATCGGAAGCACTGCGCAGATTGCTTTTGAGAACGCTTTTACTTGATGCCGCAGAAAAGGAAGGACTTAAAGTAAGCGACTGGGCGGTTGCACAGCGTATAGCAAGTTTCACTGTCTTTCAAGAAAATGGAACATTTTCAGAAAAGCTTTACAAAAAATGGTTAAAACAGAACCATCTAACACCAGAACTGTTTGAAAATGAAATAAGAAAAGATCTTTTAATAGAAAAACTACAAACGGTAGTTGAGAGAACTCCATACGTAACTGAAAAAGAACTTAAACTTTTTTACAAGACAGCATTTGGAAAGAGAAAATATGAATACAAAATATTCAAAATTGACGAAAAGAAAATTAAAGTAAACGAAAAAGAGATTGAGGAATTTTACAATAAAAACAAAGATATGTTTAAAGAGACAAATACAGTGGTTAAAGGTGTAGAAATACCAAAATCTGAAAAGAACGCAAAGGAGCTTGTCAAAGAAGCTTACAGACTGGCAAAAGAAGGAAAACTTTCATCCTTTAAAAAACTTCCGGTTAAAGAAATAGAAGATAAAAAGTTGCTCTCAGAAATTGAAAACAGCACACAAAACCCCGGATACATAGAGAAAGATAAGTTTTATATCGTATATTCAAAAGAATCTACATCAAGAACTGTTCCTTTAAAGGAAGTGAAAGAAAATATTATTGAAATGTTAAAAGGTGAAAAAGCTAAAGAGATAGCACTTAAAAAAGCTGAAAATGCAGCTAAAGCAGGAAAACTTGATAACCCTGTTAAAACTGACTATTTAAGCGGGAATGAACTTATCCAGCAAACAGGACTCATGGATCTAAATGGAGAAATAACAACAAAAATAGTTAAAGCAAAAACAGGAACTTTAATGGGACCTTTCAAAACTTTAACTGGTTATATGGTAATAAAACCTGTAACCGACATAAAAGTGGATAAGTATGAAAAGGATAAAATGGAAACGTTAAAAACATTCCTGCTAACAGAAAAGAAAAAAGCAGCTTTTCAAGCTTACGTTCAATTTTTACAGAACAAAGCTAAAATTCAGATAAATCCAAAATTCTTCCCGGAGAGTAAGCTGTGAAAAGTATGACAGGATACGGAAAAGGAGAAGCCACAAATAACTTGATTAATGTTACTGTTGAAATCAAAACGATAAATAGTAAAGCTCTTGACGTAAGAATCAATCTTTCAAGAGCTATCAACAACCTTATGTCAACCTTTAACGAAATATTGAAAAAGTATATAAAAAGGGGAAAGGTTGATGTTTTCATAAACTACAAACTAAGCCCCGACGTTGAAATCCCTGTATGCGTAAACTATTCAATGGCAAAAACTTACATTAATGCAATAAACAAAATTTCAGGGCTTACAGGAAAAGAGATCTCCATTACAATGAGAGACCTTTTATCTATGCATGATATATTTATGAAGGAAGAGATAGACTTTTCTAAATTTGAACCTGTATTCATTGAAGCTTTTGAATCAGCCTTAAAAAAAGTTGATGAAGAACGTATAAAAGAGGGAGAAAAACTTAAGCAGGACATTGAAAAAAGACTTGAAAAAATAGAGGCAACTGTAAGAAAAATAGAAAACCGATCAAAAGAAATCTCCAAAATTCTTTTTGAAAAACTGAAAGAGAAAGTCAGCAAACTACTTGAAGATTTTGATGATAAAGAAGAATTAACAAAAAGAGTAGAACTTGAAGTAGCCCTTCTTGCAGAAAAGCAGGATGTATCTGAAGAAATCACCAGGCTCTACTCTCATATAAAAAGATTTAGAGAACTCCTAAATGAAGATTTCAGTGGTAAAACGATGGATTTCCTCTGTCAGGAAATGCACAGAGAAATTAATACTCTCGGTTCAAAACTCAAAGAGATAAACATAACAGAGCCTATTTTACAGATAAAAACAGAAATAGCAAGGATAAAAGAGCAGGTTCAAAATGTGGAGTAAAGGATGAAAGGTTTATTAATTGTAATCTCTGCACCTTCAGGCACAGGAAAGACAACCCTTGTAAATATGCTGATGAAAGAGATTCCAACCCTTGAATTTTCAATCTCATGCACCACCAGAAAACCAAGACCGGGAGAAGTAAACGGTAAAGATTACTACTTCCTTTCTTTAGAAGAGTTTGAAAAAAAGATAGAGAACAATGAACTCCTTGAGTGGGCAGAGGTTTATGGCAACTTTTACGGCACTCCAAAAGACAAAGTTTTACAGGCTCTTAAAGAAGGAAAGGACATACTCCTTGACATAGACACTCAAGGAGCCCTTCAGGTTAAGAAAAACTATCCGGACGCCGTGCTTATATTTATACTTCCTCCTTCTCTAAAAGAGCTTGAAAAGAGATTAAAAAAAAGAGGAACTGAAGACCCTGAAACGATAGAAAGAAGACTTTTGATAGCTCATAAAGAGATAAGCCTTGCAACAAAATATGATTACATAATAGTAAACGACCAGATTGAAAGAGCTTTTGAAAATCTTAAATCTATCATTACAGCTGAAAGGTGGAAAACTCATCGGATCAAAGAACAATTTGATGAAATTATTAATGATAAGGAGATGTTAGAACTTTTAAAAAGCGGGGCTTAAGCCCCGCTTTTTTATTGTTCTTCTTTATCTTCTTCCTTCTTCTCTTCTTTAAATTCAACTTCTTCAATCTCAGCAAGTTCAATCAATCTATCAAGAGCTTTCTGTCTTAAAACATCCTGCTTTACCATAGGCATAAGGTTTCTCTCTTCAAGAGACTGTCTTGCAAGAACAGTATCTCCATTAAAAGCCATGTTTGCAAGCTTTTCAATTTCTTTCTCTATATCTTCATCCGTTACTTCAAGACCTTCAAGCTCAGCTACCTTCTCTAGAAGAAGTTTGACCTTTACTGTTTTTTCCGCAGTCGGACGCACCATTTCAGCTATCGTTTGAGGCGAAATTTGCTTTACATCAACACCAAACTGAGCAAGCCTCATTATCTGATTTTCGGCCTGAGCCTTTATCTCCATACTTAAAAGGGATGAAGGCACAGGAATTCCCACTTTTTTAAGTAGCTCTTCAACTATCTTATCTTCCACTTCTTCCTGCTGTCTTTCAGCTTCTGCTTTTTCAAGGTCTTCTCTTATTTTTGACTTAAGCTCTTCTACTGTTTCAACACCAAACTTCTTTGCAAACTCATCATTTAACTCTGGAAGTTTCTTCTCCTTAACCGCAAGAACCTTAAACTTCAAAGTAACATCCTTACCAGCAGCATCTCCATATTTTTCATCTTCAGGAGCTTTAAAAGAAACTTCACCCTCTTCACCCTTTTTCTTACCAATAACCGCTGAGTCAACTTCTGACCACAGCTGATTTTCTCCAAGAACAGCTGTAACTTCTCCTTTCTTCTCTTCACCATCAATTATTGCAACATACTCAAGGTCAACAAGATCCCCTTTCTGGGCAGGTCTATCAACCTCTTCAAACTTTGCTTCTCTGTTAAGTAAAGATTCAAGAACCTGCTCCACATCTTTATCTTCTATTTTCCTAACACTTTTTGTTACCTTTATCCCTTTATAATCCTCAGGTTTAAGATCTATTTCCGGCTTAACCTCAAAAATTACTACACACTCAAGTGTATTATTTCTATCATCATACTTTAAATCTTCAATGTAAGGCTCTGAAATCAAAACAAGATTTGCTTCTTTTATTCCTTTATCAAGCTCCTTTGGGACAATGGCTCTTACAAGATTCTCCTCAATCAAATCTTTATACTGCTTTTTAATAATATTTACAGGAGCTTTTCCTGGTCTGAATCCCGGTATTTTTGCGTTTTTTCTTATCTCTTTACAGATATTCTCAACCTCTTTCTTAACAACTTCAGGTTCAGCTACAATTTTCGCTTCGTAAACAACACCTTCTCTCTTACTTACTGTACAGGCCATCTATATCCTCCTTGATTATTTTCTAACTCTTCCTGCTACCTTAAGTGGTAAACTCCACACTTTTGTGAACGCCGCTCCCGCTTTATGGTCAAATGAATCGTGCGGACTATAAGTTGCAAGGTCTTCAATATACATAGATTTTTCAGCACTTCTACCAACAACATTTCCGCAACCTTTGTAAAGTTTAAATTTAACCTTACCTGTTATAAGTTTTGCTATGTTCTCGTTAAAAGCATCAAGAGACTCTCTCAATGTTGAAAACCAGAGACCGTTGTAAACAACTTCCGCATAAGGATGGCGAACATGGGTAATCTTGTAGTGGTAGGTAAACCTGTCAAGAACCATACTTTCAAGCTCATCATACGCTTTTATCAAAAGAAGTCCGGCAGGGGACTCATAAACCTCTCTTGATTTAATGCCAACAAGCCTGTTTTCAATCATATCAATTCTTCCAAATCCGTGCTTCCCGGCTATCTCATTTAAATCCCATATAAGTTTCCAGAGATCTTTATAAACTTTACCATTTATAGCCACAGGTATCCCTTCCTTAAACTCTATCTCTACATATTCCGGTGTATCAGGAGCTTTCTCTGGAGAAACTGTAAGGACAAAAGCATCTTCTGGAGGTTCAGCATAAGGATCCTCAAGAGGACCAGACTCTATTGCAACACCCCACAAGTTTCTGTCATACGAGTAGGGTTTCTCCTTTGTTGCAACAACAGGAATACCGTACTTTTGAGCATACTCTATCTCCTCTTCTCTTGACTTAAACTCCCACTCTCTGACAGGAGCAAGAACTTCTATATCAGGGTCAAGTGCCCAAACAGATGCTTCAAACCTTACCTGGTCATTTCCCTTACCTGTTGAACCGTGAGCCACATAATCAGCACCTACCTTATGAGCAAGCTCAACAAGTTTCTTTGAAATCAAAGGTCTTGAAAGGGCCGACAGTAAAGGATATTTTCCCTCATAAAGAGCGCCTGCTCTCATAAGAGGCATGCAGTACTCCCTTGCAAACTCCTCTTTTATATCATCTATAACAGCTTCAACAGCTCCGGCCATTTTAGCCTTTTCTTCTATTTCGGAAAGCTCTTCACCCTGACCAACATCAGCAGTATAAGTTATAACCTCAAAACCTCTATCAGTAAGCCATCTAACAATAACAGAGGTATCAAGTCCTCCCGAATACGCAAGAACCACTCTTTTACTCACAACTTCCTCCAGACAAAAGATTAATAGATGGTGAATTTTATACAAAATTGATTGACATTTAAAGAGAGAGTGGCTATATTTGTAGCCATCAGAAATGTGGCGACGTGGCTCAGGTGGTTAGAGCGGGCGGCTCATACCCGCCAGGTCGGTGGTTCAACTCCACCCGTCGCCACCATATAAATAATCTTCTCATAAAAACTGTATGGATTTAAAAAAAAGAGTTCTCCAAACTATTAAAAAGTTTTCTCTTATTTCTCCAGGCGATACAGTTCTATGTGCCGTGTCAGGAGGCCCTGATTCTGTTGCTCTCCTTTTTATTCTTAATGAAATCTCAAAAGAGGAAATTCCAATCTCTCTGTACATCGCCCATTTCAATCACATGTTAAGAGAGGAGAGCGACGAAGAGGAAAATTTTGTAAAAGAGATAGGCAATTCTCTCAATATTCCAGTTTTTACAGAAAGAAAAAATTTAAAAGAGATTACAGGCGGCAAAAACATAGAAGCTATAGCAAGAAGAGAAAGGTATAAATTCCTTTACAAGATAGCACAGAAGATTGAAGCAAACAAAATAGCAACAGGCCATACAGCTTCAGACCTTGCAGAAACAGTAATTTTTAATCTCACAAAAGGAAGCGGTATAAAAGGGTTACGTGGCTTTTTGCCGAAACGGGAGAAAATTATAAGGCCACTTTTTGAAACAACAAAAGAAGAAGTTGAAAATTATCTGAAAGAAAGGAAAATTCCATATAGAATAGACTTTTCCAACTTCTCAATGAAATTTTCCAGAAACCTTATAAGAATAAAGGTAATCCCGGAGCTAAAAAAGATAAATCCATCCCTGGAGAAAACCATCCTTAGAGAAACAGCCACACTAAGAGAAGCGGAAGATTTTATAAAAGAAGAGGTCAAAAAAATTCTAAGTAGAGCCAATATTCGTAGTGATAAAGCAGAAATTTCTCTTTCAATCATAAAAGCTGTGCATCCATTTATACTAAAAGAAACCATAAATGAAATGTTCTTCAAAATTTCGGGAGAATACCTTAACAGGACAAAGTTAAAAGCGATAGAACACCTGATAAAAAAAGATGAAAGTGGTGAAATTGACCTGAAGAAAGGATTTAAAGGTAGAAAGGACCAGAACAGTTTTTCCATAGAAAAAGAACAATTTTCACCAGAAAACAAAGTGAAAATTAAAGTAACTAGCGAAACAGAGAAAATAGAAACCCCTTCAGGAACTTTCATTTTTAATGCTAAAAATCCCCATTTTGAAATTCCAGAAGAAATAATAAAAAAGGGAGTTTTTATAAAAAATCGTGAAGGAGGAGAGTGGCTCCAATTTCCATACGGCAGAAAAAAATTGAAAAAATTTTTTATAGAAAAGAAAGTTCCTGTTAAATTAAGGGATTTTCTTCCTATTGTTGTTACAGCAGACAACGAAGTAATATGGATTCCAGAATTGTTTAAAAAAACATATATTAAGGAAAATCAAAACATCATAGGTGTGAGGTTTGAAAGTGGAATTAAAAATTTTGATAACTGAAGAGGAAATAAAAAAAAGGATAAAAACACTTGCAAAAGATATTTCTGAAGAGTTCAATGGAGAGAAAGTAACGGCTATCTGCCTTTTAAAGGGAGCTTTTATTTTTACAGCAGACCTTGTAAGGGAGATGAAAACAGAAGTTGAAATAGAGTTTATGAGAATAAAAAGTTATGAAGGGACAGAAAAGGGAGAAGACAAACTGATATACAATGTGGAAAGTGATATAGAAGGAAAAAATGTTCTAATCATTGATGACATTCTTGACACAGGCGGATGTCTTAAAACGGCAGTTTCTGTTATAAAAGAGAAAAAACCTGCTAAAATAAAAACCTGCGTTCTTCTTGAAAAGGAAAGAGATAAAGTTATAGATGCTGATTTTGTTGGATTTAAAATTCCAGATAAATTTGTAGTAGGCTACGGTCTTGATATGAATGAGCTTTACAGAGACTTACCGTATATAGCTGTCGTTGAATAAAAACTTCAACTGGAAGGAGTAAAGAATGAATCGGTTCCAAGACATATTAAAAAGTGTGGCTCTTTGGATAACTATAGCGTTACTCATGATAATTGCATTTAACTTTTTCAGTTCTCCACAATTTACAAGAAAAACGATACCTTTCTCAACATTTCTGCAAGAAGTGGAAAAGGGAGAAATTAAAAAGGTTACCATTCAGGGACAGGAAATTACAGGTCAAACAAAAGAGGGACAGGAGTTTAAAACCTACACTCCTTACTATCCAGACCTTGTTAAAAAGCTGACAGAGAAAAATGTAGAGATAAATGTAAAACCTGAAGAAGGAAGTCCCTGGTATATCACAGTTCTTGTTTCGTGGCTCCCGATGATATTTCTCATAGTTATATGGATAAGCATGATGCGCCAGATGAACGCAGGCGGAAGCAAAGCTTTATCTTTTGCAAAAAGCAGAGCAAAAATCTTCATAGACAATAAACCTAAAGTAACATTTAAAGATGTTGCAGGTATAGATGAGATAAAGGAGGAAGTTGCTGAAATAGTTGAGTTCTTAAGAAATCCAAAAAAATACCAGCAACTTGGCGGTAAAATCCCTAAAGGAATACTGCTTGCTGGTGCTCCCGGAACAGGGAAAACTCTTCTTGCAAAGGCGATAGCAGGAGAAGCAAACGTTCCTTTCCTTTCCGTAAGCGGTTCAGAATTTGTTGAGATGTTCGTAGGTGTTGGAGCTTCAAGAGTAAGAGACCTCTTTGACCAGGCAAAAAAACACGCTCCCTGCATAGTGTTTATAGATGAGATTGATGCTGTGGGAAGGAAAAGAGGTGTTGGAGTAACAGGAGGACACGACGAAAGAGAGCAGACACTGAACCAGTTGCTTGTTGAAATGGACGGTTTTGAAAGTAACGAAGGGATTATAGTCATAGGTGCAACAAACAGACCTGATATTCTTGACCAGGCTTTATTAAGACCTGGAAGATTTGATAGACAGATATATGTTCCCCTGCCTGATGTAAAAGGAAGACTTGAAATTCTTAAAATTCACACCAAAGATAAACCTTTAGGTGATGATGTTGACCTTGAAGTTATAGCCCGTTCAACGCCCGGATTTTCAGGAGCCGACCTTGCCAACATAGTAAACGAAGCTGCACTTATAGCCGCACGGAAAGGACACGGAAAAATAATGATGGAAGATTTTGAAGAAGCAAAGGATAAAGTTACAATGGGAATAGAAAGAAAAAGTCTGGCTTTAAGTGAAAGAGAGAAAATAACAACAGCTTACCATGAAGCAGGACATACACTTGTAGCAAAACTCCTTCCAAATGCAGACAAAGTTCACAAAGTAACAATAATTCCCCGAGGTAAAGCTCTTGGAATTACCCAACAACTTCCTGAAGAGGATAAATACACATATACCAAAGACTACCTTCTTGACAAGCTTTGCGTTTTATTCGGCGGTAGAGTTGCAGAAGAAATAGCCCTTGGAACAATCTCCACAGGAGCTGGAAACGATATAGAGAGAGCCACTGAAATTGCCAGAAAAATGGTTGCAGAGTGGGGAATGAGTGAGAAGATAGGACCGATAGCAGTTAAAATGAAAGAAGAATTTGGAGAACCTGTTGAAATCGTAAGTGAAGACACAAAACGGTTAATAGACAAAGAGGTTAAAAGAATAATAAATGAAACCTATCAGAAAGCCAAGGAGCTTATAACCAGCAATTTTGAAAAACTTGAAAATCTTGCAAAAGCACTTCTTGAGAAAGAAACCCTTACAGGAGAAGAGATAGATCTTGCAATGGAAGGAAAACTAAACGATTCCGATAAACCACCTCAAAACCCTTCCCCACCAGAAAGTAAAAATAAAGAAAAGAACGATAAAAAGGATCTTCCACCTAACTTCAATCCTCAGTTCGATGCGTGAAGGAGAAAGCAGATGATAGATACAGAAAGAATAGAAAAAGCTGTTAGAGAAATCCTTCTAGCCATAGGAGAAGATCCAGACAGGGAAGGGCTTAAAGATACTCCAAAACGTGTTGCAAAAATGTATAAAGAAGTCCTTGCAGGATATGATGACTCCCCGGAAAACCACTCTGTCCTGTTTACAGAAAGATACGATGAAATGATTATAGTTAAAGATATTCCTTTCTTCTCCATGTGCGAACACCACATGCTTCCCTTTTTTGGAAAGATACATATAGCTTACATCCCGGGTGAAGATAGAGTCACAGGGCTTTCCAAACTTGCAAGAATAGCAGATGTTTACGCCAAAAGACTTCAGCTGCAGGAAAGAATGACTGAACAGATAGCTTCTGCAATAATGGAAAAATTTAACGCGAAAGGGGTTATGGTTGTGGTGGAAGCCCAGCACCTTTGCATGATAATGAGAGGAGTTAAGAAACCTGGCTCATTTACCATAACAAGTGCAATAAAAGGTATGCTTAGAAAAGAACCTACAAGAACGGAAGCACTTTTCCTTATAAAGGGTGGGAAATGAAAAAACTTTTAGCTTTATCATTTACAGTTCTGATTTTAAACTCCTGCGCAACTGCACCTCAAGAGAAAAAACAGATTCAACCACCTCCTATTCAGGAAACAAAAACGTTTACAAGAAAAGAGAAAGCTGACGGATTTTACAAAATAGGGGTTTCATATCTCCAGCTTGGAGACATTCCACTGGCGTTAAATTATCTCTTCAAAGCAAAGGATCTTAATCCGAAAGACCCCAAAATCTATAATATGATAGGCTACACCTTCTATGTAAGAGGAGATGTAAAACGGGCAAAGAAGTATATAAACAAAGCTCTAAACTTAGACCCTAAATTTTCCGAAGCGTATATGAATCTTGCAACTATTGCAGAAGAGGAAGGAAATTTAAAAGAGGCCAAAAAATATTACCTGAAAGCACTTGAAAACCCACTTTTTCTTAACCCGGAAGTTGCCTATTACAAACTTGCCCTTATAGAAGAGAAAGAGGGAAACTTAACACTTGCAAAAAGGCATTTAACACTTGCAATAAGGAACAACTTAGACTTTGCTCCTGCGTATGTTGAACTTGGCAAACTGCTTGAAAAAGAGGAAAAACAGGAAGAAGCAAAGGAACTTTACTATCAAATAATAAAAAGGTTTCCCAAGCTTCAAGAAGCCTACTACCGCCTTGCTTTAATATATTTAAATGAGAAAAATTTACCTCTTGCAGAAAAATTTATTAAGAAATGTTATAAAATTAATCCTGATTCCAGATGGGGTATAAAAGCGCAAGAGGTGATGGTTAAATATGGCTTTGAAAAATAAGTTCCTTATCTTAATATCTGTTTTTCTCGGGCTTTTTCTTGCATTTATAGCTGCCGGAATTCTCTTTCTGTATAAACCGGACTTTTTTCTCTCATTAATTTTCGGAAAGAAGCCAATAGAGATTACAGAAAAAAAAGAAACTCAAAAACTGACAAAAAAGGAGCTTTTCCAGATAGAAGAAATTGTCACAAACAACCTGTCTATGATTAAAGAAGGAATAACAATCCATCCTGCCATAATTTTCAAAATAGCTGAAACTGAAAACTCAACTGACGCTTACGTGCTTACACTTTCAGAACTTGAGTGGCCATTTGTAAAAACTATAGTAAGAGGCGGAATAACTCTTGACAGAGTGAAAAAAGTTTACAAATGTTCCGATATCTTTATACTGGATTTTGATACAAAAGGAATGGTCGTTCCACCTGTCAAAAGTGGACCTTTTATAGACAAAGGAGTTATAGTTCCGGGATTTGAAGGACAAAAACCGATAGTGTCTCCATTTTACGGTGATTGTCAGGAAATTTCAGGATTTGTGTTTAACCAGTTTGGTGATTTTTCGGGAGTTTGTAAAAGTCAAGATTTTATCCCTGCATCCTGGATAAACAATCTTAATCTATCAACGTGCTCAATAATTTACGGTAAACCTGCCCAGACAGAAAATTCAACAACAAACGATACTGAAAATACGACCGAAAATGAAACAGAAAACAGAACACTTGAATCAGAAAACATAACCAACAATACCAAACCAGATAACCAGACTTTAGAATTCAACCAGACATACATCGGGGAAAATAGCACTGGCAATTTCACAACCAATCAAACCGAATAAGGTATAATAAATTTCAAAACAGATTTAGAGAAGAAAAGATGCCATTCTTTAAAAAGAAAAATGCCATTGAGAACTTTAAGAAACTCCTTTCAAAGAAAAACTATTCAGACGCATTTAAAATAGCCATTACTATTCTGGAAAAGGACCCGGATAACCCATTCGTCCTTGATGAAGCAATAAATATCCTAAAACAGCTCCACAGAAAAGACTCTCTTGAAAATTTCATACTCTCTATAGCGGAGAAAAAATTTAAAGATGGTTATTACGATAAAGCCATAGCCATTTTAAAAAAGGGATTAAAAGAGGTTCCTTCCAGCTATTCTTTGATTAAACTACTATCTTCTATCTATGAAAAGAAAGACCTATACTACGAAGCTCTCAACTGCGTATATCAGGGATGGAAAAAAGCTAAAGAACCGGAAAAGAGCAAACTGAAGAAGTTAATGATAGAAAAACTCACAAAACTCCTTGAAACTGCAGAAGAATTAAAAAAACACGATACAGAAAAACTTTTAATCTATTTCTCAAATCTTGCCAGAAAACTTTTAAACGTTGACAGGTGCACCATCTACATCGCAGACCCGGAAAAGAAAATTCTATGGACCAAAATAGCCCACGGAATAGACAAAATAATCATCCCGATAGATAAAGGATTTGCAGGCTATGTGTACCGGACAGGAGAAAGTATAATCAGTAATGACCCATACAACGACAGACGGTTTTTTAAAGATGTGGACACCATCACAGGATATAAAACCAGAAATATTGTAACCGTTCCCATAATTATAAACGGAAGAAAAATAGGAGTGTTTCAGGCTCTGAACAAAATAGGAGAAAAATTCAACGAGGATGACCTATCCATTCTTACAATCTTAGCCCTACACAGTGCTCCCTACCTGATAGAAAGTATAAAAGAAAGTAAAAATTAAAAAATAGAAATCGGATAACTTTTTAACAGGAAGTTGCAAATATATCCATTTTGAATATATTTTAGCACCGTAAATGCGCCCGTAGCTCAACTGGATAGAGCGTGGGACTACGGATCCCAAGGTTGCAGGTTCGACTCCTGCCGGGCGCGCCACACTTTAATGGAAAAATCAGATGGAAAATCACCTTTTCTTCCTTAAAGAAGCCGTAAAAGAGGCAAAAAAAGCATTAAAATTTGGAGAAGTTCCAATCGGAGCTGTTATAGTAAAAAACAACAGGATAATTGGAAGGGGATTTAATAAAAAGGAGTTTCTCCAATCTCCCACAGCTCACGCGGAAATCATTGCAATTGAAGATGCAGCAAAAAGACTAAACTCCTGGAGACTTACAGGAACAATCCTTTATTCAACTGTTGAACCGTGCATTATGTGTTGCGGTGCAATTATTCAGGCAAGGATAGAGAAGGTTGTTTATTCAACACCTGACCCGAAATTTGGAGGAGTTGAAAGCCTTTTTTCTATATTCTCAAATGGAAACCTCAACCATAAAGTAAAGGTTGAAAAATATCCTCTTGAAGAACCAGAAAAGCTTCTGAAAGAGTTTTTCCGGAATCTTAGAAAAAAACAGGTATAATTTCCAAAACCGCTTTAGGGAGGCATTGTGAAACCTTTAAAAGAAAGACTTATGACCCCAGGACCAACTCCAGTTCCTGAAAGAGTGCTTCAGGCTATGGCATCACACACAATGTATCACAGGTCACCTAAATTTAAAGAAATTTTTGCAGAAACTATAGAAAGACTTAAAAGACTGTTCAAAACAGAAAGGGATACACTTATACTAACATCTTCCGGAACAGGTGCAATGGAAGCTGCTGTTTCCAATCTCTTTTCTCCTGGCGATAGTGCAGTTGTCATAGTTGGCGGAAAGTTCGGTCAGAGATGGAAAGAGCTGTGCGAAACCTTTGGAGTTAATCCTGTAGTTATAGAACTTGAATGGGGAAAGTCGGTAAATCCTGAAGATGTTAAAAAGAAAATTGAGGAAAACAGAAATATAAAGGGTGTTCTGGTTCAGATATGTGAAACATCAACAGGAGCTTTCAACGATGTTAAAGCTCTCGGAGAGATAACTGCCAGATATGATAATGTAATTCTTGTAGCTGATGGAATTACAGCCTTTGGTGTTTATGATATACCTGTTGATGACTGGAACATAGATGTTGCCATTACAGGCTCACAAAAAGCTCTGATGACACCACCGGGACTTGCTGTAATAAGCTTAAGTGAAAAGGCAAAATCAAGACTAAGCAGGAAAAAATGGGCATACTACTTTGACCTATCCAAAGAGATAAAGAATCAGGCTAAAGGGCAGACAGCATACACTCCGGCAGTAAACCTTATTGTAGGTCTTAATGAAGCACTTAAAATGATAGAAGAGGAAGGACTTGAAAATGTAGCTAAAAGACACGAAATACTTGCAAAATCAGCCCGCGCCGGTATAAAGGCTCTTGAACTTGAACTGCTCCCTGAACATCCTGCAAACGGCGTAACAGCAGTAAAACTTCCTGAACACATTGATGGACAAAAGTTTGTCTCATGGATAAGAGACAGACTCGGAATAGTTATTGCAGGAGGTCAGGAACACCTTAAAGGAAAAATTTTCAGATTGTCCCACATGGGATACATAGACATTTTTGACCTTTTAACTCAACTTGAAGCTGTTGAGTTTGCCCTGACAAGAATGGAGATGTATCCAGCTTACGGAAAAGCTGTTGCAGCAGCAATGGAAACCTATATAGAACTTGTTCATCAATCCCCAATCAAATATAGAGGAGAGAGGTAATCTCTCCTCCTATTTCCTATCATCATACTCTATCTTCACTTCCGGCTCTGGCGCTGGAAGAGTTTGAGCAGGTTTTGAAATTTCAAATTTCCCTTCTTCAATCCACTCCTTAAGAATCTGTGCTATCTCCCTTGCTTTGTAGTAGGAGGAAAGTGGTGATGCTGGAATTTTCTTACCCTCCACCTCTATAAATCCTTTTCTTAAATCAGCATAACTTACATACGCCAAAGGTTCTACCGACTCTCCACTTGGATAATCGTGAGAATAATCAAACACAGGAGCAAAAATTTCAGAATCCTTAACAGAGGTATAAAAAGCTATTCGTTCATTAAGTACAGGAATCGGAATACCAATTCCTACAAACAGCGAAACACCGTAACCAACTATTGAAGCAGCTCTTATAAACTCTGTACTCATCCCTTTCATATCACCGACAGTCATAATCGTTCCGCTACCTGCAAGGGGAATACCTCGCTCATTTCTTTTAACGTTCGGTGCGTGCTGAGTTCCATGAAAAGCTATATATCCCACACCGCCGCCAAGGAAAATTCGCGTTCCGATTCCTATAGTTTCAAAAAACGGATCATTTAAAAGGGGGCTTAACTGTCCAGCACTTGAATAGGTTGCGTTTGAAAGATTTGGTTTTAAAACACCCATATACGTGTAAATCGTTCGTGAGGATTTATTAACTGCAACATTATAGTTCTGATAACAGTTTCTCGGATTAAGCAGAATCGCATCCCTTACGGTATTTATGTTAATAATCTTTTTTATCTCTCTTCGCGGATAACAGTCTGTTCCGTAACCGTAAGCTTCAAGTTCTATGTCTTCCCCTGCAATAAGCTCTTCTATCACATGAGCTCCGCCATATTCAAACTTTCCCGGATAAACCTCGTTTCTTGGGTCATTTTCAGGAAGAGCCGTAGCACCTATATAAAGGTCAACAGCAGCAAGTCCTCCATAGGCAGGCACACCATTTAAATATATCTCCTCCATCTTCATTTTTGGCTTTGTATGACCAACATTTAAAAAAGCACCAGAAGAACACATAGCACCAAAAGTCCCTGTTGTTACAACATCCACCTCTTCAGCTGCCTTCACAACCCCCTTTTCTTCAACTATTTCTATCATCTCTTCAGCGGTAACAACAACCACTTCACCTTTTCTTATCTTTTCGTTAATCTCTTCATAGGTTTTATTTACTTTAAACTCTTCTTTCATACGCCAAACCTCTCTAAACAGGTTCTGCAAGCAGATCAACATTGCTTGCAAGACCTACTATTTTTCCTCTAACAAATTCTCCTGGCTTAAAATTCCCTTTAAGATAGACAATTCCATCTATCTCATAAGCACTTCTATAGCTTCTCGCTTCAACATATCCTTTCATATCCTGAGAAATAGCATCAACAAGAAGAGTAAACTCTTTTCCTACAAGTTTCTGACTGTTCTCCTCAAAAATAGCATACTGAACATCTTCAATAAAGTTAAGCCTTGAATCTTTAACATCCTCAGGTAAATCACCTAAGTTGTAAGCAGAAGTTCCTTCTTCTCTGGAATACTTAAAAAAACCTGCCCAATCAAGTTTCTTTCGCTTTAAAAAAGAAATTAGCTGTTCAAAGTCCTTCTCGGTCTCTGTGGGAAATCCAACTATAAAAGAACTTCTTATAGCAACATCAGGAATCTTTTCTCTTAGTTTATCAATCAACTCATCAATATAAGAGTATGAATATTTTCTTCCCATTGACATTAAAACCTTATCAGAAACATGCTGAAAAGGAACATCTATATAGTTAACAATTTTCTCACTTTCAGCAATTAAACCTATTAAATCTTTTGAAACATGAGTTGGATAGGTGTACATCAATCTTATCCATTCTATACCTTTTACTTTCTCCAGCCTTTTTAAAAGTCTTACAAGGGCATCTTTTTCTCCCCTGTCAAATCCATACGCTGTTGTATCCTGAGCCACGACATAAAGCTCTTTTATCCCCTTTTTAGCAAGAAGTTTTGCTTCTTCAACAATTTCATCAGCAGGACGACTTCTTAAAGGCCCCCTTATTATAGGAATTGCACAGTAGGAACAGTTGTTTGAACACCCTTCTGAAATTTTCAGATAAGCAAAATGGGGAAGAGTAAGAATCTCTCTGTAAAGAAACGGTTTATCAGGCTGAAAGCGCTTATTAAGAATCTTTTCTACACTCTTTTCAAGCTCATCAACACCTATAAAAACATCAACTTCAGGAAGCTCTTTTTTAAGTTCTTCTCTATAACGCTGATAAAGACATCCTGCAACAACAACCTTCTTTTCAGGATTACGTTTCTTTTCCTCTACAGCGGTTAATATTTCATCAATAGATTCCTCTTTTGCAGACCTTATAAAACCACAGGTGTTCACAATAACTATATCCGCATCTTCAACCCTATCCACAAAAATCACGTCTCCTGTGGCTTTTAAAAAACCAACCATAAGCTCAGTATCAACGTGATTTTTAGGACAACCAAGACTTATAACGGCAATCTTCTTTTTTTCCATAAATCACCCTTTTTTCTCAAGCCTTTTTACAACACTTTCAAAATCTATAGTGCCCTCATACACGGCCTTTCCTGTAATAGCCCCCACGACATTAGGAATTTCTGCAAGTCTAAAAACGTCTTCTTCTCTCGCAATTCCACCAGAAGCTATAACCGGTTTTTTTACACTCCCTGCAAACCGCTCAACCTCTTCAAAGTTCGGTCCTTCCAGAGTACCATCTCTTGAAATATCTGTATAGACAAAACCCCATATAGGCTCATCCTCATACTTTTTAGCAAACTCAACTGCTTTTAACTCTGTCTTTTCAACCCATCCACGAGTAGTCATATAACCATCTTTAGCATCCACTCCAAGCACCATACCATCAGGAAAAACATCTATCATCTCTTCAAAAAGCTCAGGATTTTCAACAGCAACCGTCCCAACAATTATACGGTCAACACCTGCATCCTTTAAAGCTTTCACAGCTTCTACCGTTCTCACTCCTCCACCAAACTGAACAGGAATAGAAAGTCTTTTAACTATCTCCTCCACTATTTTTATATTTTTAGGAACTCCTTCAAAAGCCCCATCAAGGTCAACAACATGAAGCCTTGTTGCCCCTTTATTCTGCCACAAAAGAGCAGCTTCAACAGGATTATCAAAATACTCCTTTACAGCATCAGCCCTTCCTTTATAAAGCCTAACGCACTTCCCATCTTTTATATCAACTGCAGGTATAAGCTCAAACATTGAATCCTCCTAAATACCTAAAACATCAAACATACTGTAAAATCCACAAGGCTTTCCATAAATCCACTTTGCCGCTACAACAGCTCCTCTTGCAAAAGTTTCTCTGCTTGTAGCCCTGTGTGTTAACTCTATCCTTTCACCAAAAGTTGCAAAATAAACGGTATGGTCACCTACAACATCGCCCATCCGTGCAGCAAGCACACCTATCTCTTCAGAACTTCTTTCACCAACAAAACCTTTCCTCCCAAAAACAAAAACATCTTCAGGATTTCTATCAAGGGTTTTTGCCACTATTTCAGCAAGTCTCATAGCAGTCCCGGAGGGAGCATCCTTTTTGAATCTGTGATGAATTTCAAAAATTTCAACATCGTAATCTTTATCCTTCAAAGCTTTCGTCACTTCTTCAACTATCCTGAAAAGAATGTTTACCCCAAGACTCATATTCGGAGAAAAAAGCAGGGGAATTTTCTTCCCTGCAGCTTTAAGCTTTTCCATCTCCTCACTTGAAAAACCGGTAGTCCCTGTAACAACGGCAACCCCTTCAGCAACAGCATCTTCCACAAGGGTTAAAGTAGCACAGGGAACAGTAAAATCTATAACAACATCAGGTTTATCTTTAATCTCTTTCAAAGAACCAACAAACTTTAAATTTTCATCAAACGGTTCTCCCAATAAGTCGGACTCCGGATTTTCAATAACTCCTACAAGCTCCATATCTTCATTCTCTTTCACAAGAGAGGCAATGAGCCTACCCATTCTCCCATTTGCACCGTTAACAGCTATCTTTATCATAACTCTCCCCTTTTATACTCATACCATTTAACTATTCCATATACTATACCAAGTATGAAAATAAGCGCTCCTATTCCAAGCTTAAAATCTATTGGTTTATCGTGCTGGAGAGAAAGAACAAGCGCTTCCCTGATGGTAGCAGCAAGGGCAACACTTACAAAAGCACTTACAGCAAGTTCTCCACCCATCATAAACTTTATCTCACTGTTAAGAAGCTCAAGAACCGTCCAGAGAATCAAAAGGTCGCCAAGAGCAGCTATCAATCCATGAGTTAAATCTCCGCTAAACAGATGCATCACATCCTGAACAAACAGCCCAACCACAACCATACCTACAACCATCAATCCCAAAATTATCGCCACATCCATAACAAAAGCAAACTTTTTGGAAAATCTAATAACAAACTTCTCTGCAGGATCTGCATCTATAAACGTTCTCATCTCATGGTCTATATAAAAAGAAAGCATTACACTTAAATGAAGGTCAAGAAGCTTTGAGAACGAGCGGATGTGTTCCTCCACACCACTACAATCTTTACCCATCTTCTCACTTACAACAGACACTATCCTTTTTGTGCAAAATCTCCTTACAAAGTTCATCATAGCAACTATAAGATTCGGGGGGATTCCTGCCTCTGCATGCACCCTTGCTATTTTAAGGATATAAGTAAGATACTCAGAATCATACTTTCCTGTAAAAAGCATTTCATACCAGTGGATAACTTCTCTTCTTACTCTTCGATTATACTCCTCTTCACTTATAAACTTTGTAGCCTCCTCACACCTCATAAGCTGATTTAAAAAAGCATCCGCAAACTCTTCTTTATATTCAAGAAGATATTTTCCAATCTCTTTAAGGTTGTTAAAATCTTTTTCTCTTAACTCAAGCTGATAAAGAAGTTTTTCTATATCAGAATAGCTCACATACACACCCATCTTATATCACCTCCATCTTCTCAAGAATCTGCTTTATTTTCGCTTCCTTATCAGCGGAGGTCGGACAAAGGGGTAATCTAAACTCCTTCTCCATCCTTCCCATAAAGGAAAGAGCCGTTTTAACAGGAATTGGATTTGTATCTATGAACATAATTTTGTGAAGAGGATAAAGAGAAAGATGAAGGTTTTTAGCTGTTTCAACATCACCTTCAATAAACGCCTTATACATCTTAACCATCCTGTCAGGAACTATGTTGGCAGTCACAGAAATTACCCCTTTAGCACCTACAGAAAGTAGAGGATAGAAAGTTAAATCATCTCCGGACAATACTTCAATCTTATCACCGCAAAGGTTAACTATTTCTGAAGCAACATTTGTACTTCCTGTAGCCTCTTTAATTGCAACAACATTTTCTATTTCAGAAAGTCTTGCAACAGTTTCAGGAAGCATATTAACACCTGTTCTTCCTGGAACATTGTAGAGAACAATAGGAATAGAAACAGCATCCGCTATTGTTTTAAAATGAAGAAAAAGCCCCTCCTGATTAGGCTTGTTGTAGTAAGGAGTTATAAGAAGAGCTCCATCCGCTCCAGCCTTCTCTGCGTATTTTGTAAGTTCTATAGCTTCCTTCGTTGAATTTGAGCCGGTTCCGGCAATAACTTTTACCTTTCCTTTTGCCAGCTCAACAGCAAAAGCTATAACCTCTTCATGCTCTTGATAAGAAAGAGTTGCTGACTCACCAGTAGTTCCACAGGGAACGATTCCGTCAACTCCATTTTCTATCAGAAAGTGGATATGCTTTTTCAACGCTTCCCAATCAATATTTCCATTTTTAAAAGGTGTAGGTATGGCAACATAGATTCCTTCAAACATCACTTCCTCCAGAAGTAATTTAAAATAAAATTAAACCGAACAAGTTATTTGTGATTTTAGCAAATATGAAGTTTTTATATAATTTTGAATAAAGATAAAATAGGTCGTTACTTTTTAAATCAAGTTTACCGGAGGTTACAAATAGTATGAAATTATGGAAAGGAGTGATAGAAGAGTTCAGAGAGTTTCTACCTGTATCAGACAAAACGCCAGTAATAACGTTAAAAGAGGGAAATACTCCTCTCATAGAGGCTGATAACCTTGCAAAAGCCATTAATCCAGATATTAAGATATTTCTCAAATATGAAGGACTGAACCCAACAGGCTCATTCAAAGACCGCGGAATGACAATGGCCGTATCAAAAGCGGTGGAAGAAGGAGCAAAAGCTGTTATATGTGCATCTACAGGCAATACATCCGCAGCAGCAGCAGCATACGCAGCAAAAGCAGGAATAAAAGCTGTGGTTCTCATACCTGAAGGGAAAATAGCACTTGGAAAACTCTCCCAGGCGGTAATGTATGGAGCTGAAGTTATTCAGATAAAAGGCAACTTTGACGAAGCACTTGATATAGTCAGAGAAATAGGGAAAAAATATCCCATAACAATAGTAAACTCCATAAATCCTTACAGGCTTCAGGGACAAAAAACCGCGGCATTTGAAGTGTGTGAGCAGCTCGGGAAAGCTCCAGATTTCCACTTTATTCCCGTTGGAAATGCCGGAAACATAACAGCTTACTGGATGGGATACAAAGAGTACTTTGAAGCTGGAAAAATAAACTCTAAACCTAAAATGTGCGGATGGCAGGCAGCAGGAGCCGCTCCAATTGTCCTGGGACATCCTGTTGAAAACCCGGAAACAATAGCCACAGCGATAAGGATAGGAAACCCTGCAAGCTGGGAAGGTGCTGTTAATGCAGCTAAAGAATCCGGCGGTTTAATAGATATGGTTACAGATGAAGAAATTCTTGAAGCGTATAAACTTGTAGCAAGAACGGAAGGAATTTTCTGTGAACCTGCATCAGCGGCGTCCATTGCAGGAGTAATAAAGGCAAACAGAGAAAAACAACTTTTCAATAAAGGAGACATTATCGTTTGCACTTTAACGGGCCATGGACTTAAAGACCCTGACACCGCAATTTCTATGGGAGTAAAACCTGTAACCCTTCCAGCAGAAGAAAAAGCAATAGTAAAACATCTCGGATTTTAAAAGGATAGATGATGAAAGAAACAGAAATTCCGCAGGGTTTTAAAACCCATCTTCCAAAAGAGGCTCTGGAGATAGGATACATACTTTCAAAGTTTGAAGATGTTATGCAGCAGTGGGGGTATCTGCCTGTTATTCCCCCAACAATGGAATACCTAAACACATTCAAAAAGATAGACGAAGAGTTTGAAGAGTTATCTTTTAAAGTAGTGGATAAACTCACAGGAAGACTTATAGCTGTAAGACCAGACTTTACACCTCAAATATCAAGAATTGTGGCTTCCTCTTTCAAGAATGAACAACCTCCTTTCAGATTCTACTACAGCGGAAACGTTTTCAGAGATTCAAAAGGAAACAGAGAGTTTCCGCAGATAGGATTTGAGCTAATAGGGGTTAGTGATATTGAGGCGGATGCTGAAGTTGTAAGTATTATAGTAAATATCCTTAAAGAGCTTGGCCTTAAATCGTTTCAAATAGATATAGGACAAATTGAATTTATAGACGGTGCTTTAGAAGAGCTTAAAATCCCTGAAAATAAAAAACTGGAGTTCATTCATCTCCTATCCACAAAAGACTTTTCAGGAATAGAACTTTTCTGTGAAAAAAACCAAATAACCGGAGAAAGAAAAAAGAAGATAGAGATACTCCTTGACCTTTACGGAAAAGAACAGATTCTTGAGAAAGCGGTAGAAACATTTAAAAATGAAACATCTCAAAGTGCAATAAATACTTTAAAAGAGATGTTTGAAATCTTAAAAACTTACGGCTTTGAAAAAAATATTTTTTTTGACCTTTCAGAAAGAAAAGGGATGAACTACCACAGCGGTATAACTTTTGAGATATTTCATCCACTAATAGGAATATCCATTGGAGGTGGTGGCCGTTACGACCACTTAATAAATTCTTTTGGGAGGAATCTTCCAGCAACAGGAACCTCTATAAGAATTGACCATATATATGAGCTTTTAAAAAGAAAAGATAGTTTAAACGTTAAACTTCCATGCGACATCTATCTCATAGACACAAAAAAGGAACTGAAAAAAGCCTATGAGGTAGCCAAAGAACTCAGGAAAAGAGGATTTAAAGTTGCAAGAGATATTGTTAAAAGACCGGTTGAAGAATCAATAGAAGTAGCTTTCAATAAAGGATTTAAATTTGCTATCGTCCTGAACCCAAAGGAGCATAAAAGTAAGTTTATAGTATGCGGTAAAAATTTCAGGAAAATCGCAGATGAAGGAAAAACAACTGAAGAAACTGTAAATACGATAATTGAAATACTGGAGGAGTGTTAATGGCAACCCTTGCAATCGTTGGAACCCAGTGGGGCGATGAAGGAAAAGGAAAAATTGTTGATATTTTATCTGAAAAAGCCGACGTAATAGTAAGATTTCAGGGAGGAAACAACGCAGGACATACAGTAGTTATAAACGGCACAAAATATGTCCTTCACCTTCTCCCCTCTGGAATACTTCATGAAGGTAAAACCTGCATCCTTGGAAACGGAATGGTAATAGACCTTGAAGCCCTCGTAAATGAGATTGAATTCATAAAAAGAGTTGGAAAAAGTGTTGACGGCAGAATCAAACTCTCTGAGAGAGCACACATAATTCTTCCTTACCACAAGCAGCTTGACGCAGCATCGGAAAAAAGAAAAGGAAACGGCTCTATAGGAACAACCTTAAAAGGAATAGGACCAGCATACAGAGACAAAGCAGGAAGAGTAGGTATCAGGATAGCAGACCTTAAAAATCCTGAAACATTTAAGCGCAGGCTTGTAGAAAACATAAAAGAGAAAAGCATAATACTTAAATACGTTTACGGATTTGAACCTGACCTTAACGCAGACAAAATCTACTCTGCCACCATGAGAATCTTTGAAAAGCTTGAACCATTTGTATGCGATACAATTTCCTATCTGAACAAAGCAATAGATGAAGATAAAAATGTTCTATTTGAAGGTGCACAGGCTACTCTTCTTGATATTGACGCCGGAACCTACCCTTACGTAACATCCTCAAACTCTTCAGCCCTTGGTATAGCATCAGGCAGCGGAATAAGTCCTAAAAAAGTGAAAAAAATAACCGGAATAGCAAAAGCTTATACAACAAGGGTTGGTGGCGGACCGTTTCCAACAGAGCTGTGTTGTCAGCTTGGAGAACTTTTAAGGGCAAGAGGGCACGAATACGGAGCAACAACAGGAAGACCAAGAAGATGCGGCTGGCTCGACCTTGTAGCTGTAAAATACTCTGCAATGGTTAATGACCTTGACACTCTCGTAATAACAAAACTTGATGTTCTTGACGCCTTTGAAGAGATAAAAGTGTGCACAGGCTATAAAATTGATGGAAAGCTGATAAACACATTCCCTTCAACTGTGGAGGAGCTTTCCAGAGTTGAACCTGTATATGAAACACTTCCTGGCTGGAAAGCTAAAACAACAGACATAAAAGAGTTTGATAAACTACCAGAAAATGCCCAGAAATTTATCAAATTTATAGAAGAATTTTTAAACATTCCTGTTTCCCTTGTTTCTACAGGACCTCAGCGAGATGAAATAATCTGCAGAAAAACCCTCTGGTAAAAACTTGCTGGAAACTTTATAAAATATTATATTAACAATCAACGCTTAAAACGGTGCGCCCGTAGCTCAGTAGGATAGAGCGCGAGATTCCTAATCTCGAGGTCGCAGGTTCGATCCCTGCCGGGCGCACCATTTTTCTGGACGTACCGTTCTTATTCATAGGGGGAATAATGTTTGAAATAACCGATTCCACTGTTGACATCTCCAAATTCCTCATAGCCATCTCTTCAATGAGCAGCCTCTCTGACCCTTCAATAAACAACCACAACTATAGGGTTGCATACATCGCTTTTCTTATAGGAAAAAGAATAAGTTATTCAAACGAATTTTTATACAACCTGATAGTATCAGGGCTTCTTCACGATATCGGCCTTCTTCTTGTTCACACAAAAGAAGACCTTGCTTTAATAAAAGAACCAGATGCTGAAGAAAATAAAATTGTTCACATCCACAGCGAAATCGGATATGAACTTTTGAAAAATTTCCCCTTTTTCTCAAAGATAGCAAAAACAATAAAATATCACCACTATCCATACAAGGATATAGTAAAAATCAGATTTCCTATAAGCTCTTCCATCATCTACATTGCCGACAGAATAGACATTTTCATTACAAACAACTTAAGAGAAGAGAATAAATTTTCTCAAATCTCTAAACTTATCCCGAAACTTAAACAATTTCTTTTAAAACAAAGAGGCACTTCCTTCAGTCCACGAACAGTTGATGTAGCAGTTGAAGAGATTATCAACAAAGAGTGTTTCTGGTTTGAAATTTTAAATGATCTCTACATAAAGGAAACCCTTGAAGACATTCTTAAAAACTTTGACAGAAAAATACCTGCCGAAGCGTTTTTTGACCTTGCCCAGATAATGGCTTACCTGATTGACTTTAAAAGTCCTTTCACCGCCACCCACTCTTCAGGAGTTGCTCATATTGCAGCTTCCCTTGCAAGCCTTTTTAAATTTACAGCTCCCGACCTGAAAAAGATGAAAATTGCAGGACTTCTTCACGATATAGGAAAGGTAGCCATTCCCATTGATATACTTGAAAAACCGGGAAGATTAACTCAAGAAGAAGTAAACATAATGAAATCTCATGTTTTTTACAGTTATAAAATAATTTCAAAATTAAACCTTGATCCCAATATAGTCCAATGGGCGGCTTTTCACCATGAAACACTAAACGGTAAAGGGTATCCTTTCCATTTAAGAGCAAAAGACCTTTCCCTTGGCTCAAGAATAATGGCTGTAGCTGACATATTTACAGCTTTGATGGAAGATAGACCTTACAAAAAGGGAATGCCTGAGGATAAAGCTTTATCAATAATTAAAGAGCTCGCCGATAAAAACATTCTTGACAAAAGGGTTGTAAATATTCTCCAACAAAACATTAAAAGCATTAATATGCAAAGGGCAGAAGCTCAGAAAAAGGCAGCTGAAACCTACAAAAAAATAAGGGAAATCCCCGCAAAATTTAAAAAACAAAATCTGTTCTGAAAACCTATCACGTTCTTACTCTATTCAACTTTTGGTATAATTTCTTCCACCTTTTAGCTTCTATCTCTCTTACTGTGATTTTGGAGGTTAATTATGCTTTTTAAAAAACCCCAGGTGGCTTTTTATCCTTTTACGGTTATAAGAAACCCTGACAGATGCGTTAAATGTAAATCCTGCGTTGATCAGTGCTCTTTTGAAGCCACTTACTATGATGAAGATTACGATAAGATTATGAACAGAAACGAAAACTGTGTTAACTGTAAAAGATGTGAAGCATTCTGTCCTACAGACGCAATCAAAGTTATTCCAAACCCTTCAACCTTCCATACAGACGCAAACTGGACACCTGAAGCTATAAGAGATATCCACACTCAGATGCTCACAGGAGCAATAATCCTCACATCCACCGGGAACGATAAGCCATACAAAAATTACTTTGACCATCTCCTCCTTGACGCATGTCAGGTAACAAATCCATCAATTGACCCATTAAGAGAACCCATGGAACTTAAAACATTCCTCGGAAGAAAACCTGATAGGCTTGAAATAGATGAAGATGGAGTTTCCACCAAAACAACCATAGGAAAACAACTTGAACTTGATATTCCTGTTCTTTTCTCTGCAATGTCCTACGGCTCAATAAACCTTAACCTTCACAAAGCTATGGCAATGGCAGCTAAAGAAAACGGCACATACTGGAACACAGGAGAAGGTGGACTTCATAAAAGCCTTAAAAAGTTTAAAGACTGCACAATCGTTCAGGTGGCATCAGGACGTTTCGGAGTTGATATTGAATATCTTGAAACATCAGCAGCAATAGAGATAAAAATCGGGCAGGGAGCAAAACCGGGAATCGGCGGACACCTTCCGGGAGAAAAAGTAAATGAAGGTATAGCAGAAACAAGAATGATTCCTGTAGGTTCAGATGCTATTTCACCTGCTCCACATCACGACATCTATTCAATTGAAGATTTAAGACAGTTAATATATGCATTAAAAGAAGCTACAAACTATGAAAAGCCCGTATCTGTAAAGATTGCCGCTGTTCACAACGTCGCAGCGATAGCTTCAGGTATAGCCCACGCCGGTGCTGACATCATAGCAATAGATGGATTTAGAGGCGGAACAGGAGCAACTCCAAAATCTCTAAGAGACTATGTTGGTATTCCCATTGAACTTGCAATAGCTGCTGTTGATGAAAGGCTCAGACAGGAAGGCTTGAGAAACAACGTTTCTCTTATAGCAGCAGGAGGATTTAGAAATCCTGTTGATGTTCTAAAAGCGATAGCTCTTGGAGCTGATGCTGTATATATCGGAACAGTAGCCCTACTTGCTGCAGGATGCACTCAGTGCCAGCAGTGCCATACAGGTAGATGTGCCTGGGGTATAACCACAAACGATCCAAAACTTGCAAAAAGGTTAAATCCTGAAATAGTGGCAGAAAATCTTTCAAACATTCTAAGAGCATGGAAACATGATATAAAAGAGATGCTCGGTGCAATGGGAATAAATGCTATTGAAAGTATAAAAGGCAACAGATTGAGACTAAGAAGTATCGGTCTCACAGAACAGGAAAATAAAATCCTTGGCGTTCTACCTGCCGGAATGTAAGGAGTGAAAAATGGGCAAAAGAAACGTTTACAAAATTTATCCAATAGAAGAGAACTGTATGTCCTGTAGATATTGTGAAGTAGCATGCACAATGGTGCACAGCCAATCACAGGACCCTGTAAAGGCTTACAAACTTGAAAATCTCATCCCAAGACCGAAAGTGGAAATTGAAGGAGCGGTTTCTCTGTCTGTAACATGCAGACACTGTAAACATCCATTCTGTGTTGATGCCTGCGTTTCAGGAGCTCTTTATCAGGATGAAAACGGAACAGTTCATCTTAACGAAAGCAAATGTGTAGGATGCTGGAGCTGTGTCCTTATGTGTCCTTTCGGATGCGTCCATCCGAACCTTAACAAAAGATACACTTTCAAGTGTGACTTGTGCGAAGGAAGAGACTTTCCCGCATGTGTTGAAGCCTGTCCAAACAGAGCCCTCGTTTACGATAAGGAGAGGTAAAAATGAAATATGTGATTGTTGGAAACAGTGCAGCAGCAGTCGGCTGTATAAACGGAATAAGAAAAAAGGATAAAGAAAGCGAAATTGTGGTTATCACCTATGAAACGGAAGGTTGCTACTCAAAACCTCTTATTGCCGACATTCTTATAGACCTTCCCCTTGAAAAACTTATGTATAAAGAAAAATCTTTTTACGAAAAGAACAACGTTAAACTAATGCTCGGCACAAGAGCAGAAAAAATAAATCCTGAGAAAAAAGAGATTATTCTTGATTCAGGAGTAGTTGAAAATTACGACAAACTCCTCATATCAACAGGTGCTATACCTTTTGTCCCACCTATTGAAGGAAGTGACAAAAAAGGAGTTTTTACATTTACAGAACTTGGAAAAGCAAAGGCTGCAAAAGAGTACATTAAAAACAACGGCGTTGAAAACGTCGTTATAATAGGTTCAGGTTTTATAGGCCTTGAAGTTGCCTACTTTCTAAGGAAAAAGGGATTAAACGTTTCTGTAGTAGAACTTCTTGATAAGGTTTTAGGGAAAGCCCTTGACAATAGAGGCTCTCAAATAGTTGAAACAATTATGAGAGATAAAGGAATCAACTTCTTCTTCAAAAACACCGTAGAAGAGATAATAGGTGAAGAAAGAGTGGAAGCTGTGAGATTACAATCTGGAACAGTTCTTAAAGCTGAAGCTGTTATCATAGCAATAGGTGTAAGACCAAACACTCAACTTGCTGAAACAGCAGGCATAAAAGTTGATGGCGGGATAGATACAAACCTTCTCATGGAAACATCCTGCCCTGACATATACGCTGCAGGTGACTGTGTGGTAAACATAGATATAATTGACGGGAAAAAGAAAAATCTTCCGCTTTTTCCACTGGCGTATGAACAGGGATTTGTTGCAGGCCTTAACATGACAGGTGAAAAAACAGAATACCTTGGAGGATTACCACTAAACTCTCTGAAATTTCTTGAAGAAACACCGGTTCTTAACGCTGGTATTGTTGAAGCTCCCGATTCAACTTACGAAGTTATTATAAATGACCAGTTTGAAAGAAGAGGTTACTATAGAAAAGCGATAATAAAAGATGACAGGCTGGTTGGATTTGTAGCAGTTGGAGAGATAGACAGAGTTGGAATATTGACAGGAATTATAAGACAGAAACTTGATGTCTCATCTTTCAAACATAAACTTGCAGATATTGACTTTGGGCTTGTTCATCTTCCTAAAAGCTGGAGAGAAAAGAGAATCCAGCAGGATAAAACAGGATACAAAAGCTGGAGGCCTGAATAATGAAAAGTTACTCCGAAATGTCTGGCTGCGGCCTTGCAGGATTTATTAATAGAGACGGGAAAAGAGTTTCAGGAAAAGATATTTTTAACTCAATTACATCCATGAAAGAGCGCGGCAACGGAATGGGAGCAGGATATGCCGCCTACGGCATCTACCCGGAAATGGCAGAATACTACGCCTTTCATGTAATGATAGACGATATGGATAAGGTTACAGAAATAACAGGTGTTCTTAATAGATTTTTCCACATAATCAAAAGTGAGCTAATCCCTACAAAAAGTGTGCCTTCCCTTTATAAAAAAACAACACCTCCTCTTTTTTACAGATATTTCGTTGCTCCGAAAAATGACGTAAAACTGCCCCTTGAAACGGAAGAAGATATGGTTGTAAGGGCAGTTATGACAATAAACGAAAAGATAGACGGAGCTTATGTAATATCAAGCGGTAAAAACATGGGAGCATTTAAAGGAGTCGGTGAACCTGACGAAATCGGAGAGTTCTTTGAAATAGACCAGTATGAAGGCTACATCTGGATAGCCCACACCAGATTCCCGACAAACACTCCCGGCTGGTGGGGCGGGGCACATCCATTCACACTTCTTGATTGGTCAATAGTCCACAACGGAGAGATAACATCTTACGGAACAAATAAACGTTATGTTGAAATGTACGGATATAAATGCACCCTTTTAACAGACACAGAAGTTGCTGCATACATATTTGACCTTCTTTTCAGAAAACACAAACTGCCCATTAAAGCAACCCTGCTTGCGATAGCAGCTCCTTTCTGGAAAGATATAGAGTATTTAAAAGAAAATAAACTTGATAGAGTAAGCGAACTTGCAATGAAAATAAGAGAGGTTTATTCATCAGCAATGTTAAACGGACCGTTTGCAATGCTGTTTGCATACAAGGATGGTCTTATAGGATTTAACGACAGAATAAAACTTCGTCCGTTTGTTGCAGCTGTAAATAAAGACACCGTTTATATGGCAAGTGAAGAATCTGCAATCAGAGTGATATGCAACAATCCAGAAAAAGTATGGATGCCAAAAGCAGGAGAACCTGTAATAGCCCTCATGAATTACTGTAAAAACGGCTCATGCCATCCTGCATAATCTCTAAAAAAGAGGTAAAAAATGGAAGTAAAACAGCTTAATGAAACAACTTATGAAATAACCTGTGGGACGACCCATTATAAAATTGTCAATGAAAAGGTAAAGGAGCTTGTTAAAAAAGGTGCTGATAAAATCATCTTAAGAGAAGTTTACGGACAAAGATACATAGGCACAGGTATAAAAGAACCTGTAAAAATAGAAATACATGGAATTGCAGGAAATGATCTTGGAATATTCCTATACAATCCAAAAATAGAGGTATTTGGAAACGCTCAGGACTGTGTCGGCAACACAATGATGAAAGGTGAAATCATAGTAAGAGGACATGCTGGAGATGTCTGCGGTTATGGAATGAGAGGTGGTAAAGTTTATATTGAAGGCGATGTTGGATACAGAGTAGGTATCCATATGAAAGGGTATAAAGAGTTTGTCCCTACATTCATTATAGGCGGAAAAGCTGGAAACTTTTTCGGTGAGTATATGGCAGGTGGAAGGTTGATACTTCTTGGACTTAACAGAAAGAACGGAGAAGAGATAGTCGGAGATTATTGCGCAACAGGAATGCACGGCGGAGTGATGTATATAAGAGGCGAAGTCCCAGAAAGATACCTTGGAAAAGAAGTTAAAATATTTGAAATAGATGAAGAGGATAGAAAAATCCTTGAAGCGGAACTTAAAGGGTTCGCATCTGCATTTGGAATGAGTGTTGAAGAAATTATGTCTGAACCATTTATAAAAATTGTTCCTGTAAGTGCCAGACCTTACGGAAGACTTTACGCCCACAGATGGGGAATTGCAAGTGGAGTTATAAAATAAAATCCCCCTTTAACGGGGGACTTACCTTTACTCTTTGTTTATCTTAACATCAGCATGAACATCCATCTGAGGGTATGGAATAGAAATGCCGTTCTTATCAAACTCTTCTTTTATCTTTTCAAGCAGATCACTTCTTACAGACCAGTAATCCTCCTTTTTTACCCACGGCCTTATAAATAGATTTATACTGCTGTCGGCAAGTTCTGCAACACCAACAGATGGAGCAGGTTCAGAAAGTATCCTTTCATCCGAGCTAATTATCTCCATTAACACATCTTTAGCCTTTTTAATATCATCTTCATAACCGATACCTATTGTTAGATCCACCCTCCTTATAGGCTCAAGAGAATAGTTTTTAATGTTTCCACCTATAATAGATGAATTGGGGACAAATATCACAACATTATCCGGTGTTTTAAGCTTGGTATTAAGGATTCCCAAAACTTCAACTGTTCCAGATGTTCCTGCAACTTCCACAAAGTCTCCCTTTTTAAACGGCTTAAGAAGAATAAGTAAAATTCCAGCACCGATGTTTGAAATGTTACTCTGAACTGCAAAACCAACAGCAAGACCAAAAGCTCCGATAATTGCCGCAAAAGATGTGGTGTTAATCCCTAAAGTCCCAAGAGCAGCAATAATCACAAGAACAAGAAGAACGATATAAGCTGTAGTCTCAAGAAACTTTACAAGCGTTTCATCAACCTTTGCCCTTTCAAGAGCCCTTCCAAGGAAAAGACTAATTCTTTTAGATATCCACTTACCAACTACAAACACAACCAACGCGGAAACTATCTTTACAATCCATGGAATTGCAAGTCCTATGAGTATACCCAGTACATCCATACTTCCTCCCTCTTTAAAATTTATTATCAACTACAAAGGGATTTTATCATAAAATTTCTTAAATTCAGAATTTTAGAATACAAAACGATATCCATTCAAATTTACAAAAGTAAAAATTTACTATAATTTACTTAGAGAAATTAAATTTCCAGCAAAGTAAAGGGGAAAAAGGTGAGAAAACTTACCATAAGCAGAACCCTAATAAAGATAATCTTCGGCTTCCTTCTTATATTTTCAGTATCTCTCCCTGCAATAGCTCAACCCAGCAACGTGGAAAATAAAACAGAAAATCCACCAACAATAGAATCAATCATAGGAAAGCTTGAAACTAAACTTAAAGAAAATGCTCCCTTCTCTGAAATAGAAAACCTAACAAAAGAAACCTTTAGTCTAAAGAGAAAGTCCTCTATCTTTTATATTCCAGAAATCAATTTCCTGCTGAATAGACAAGTAGAAAAAATACCTGAATCTCAAACTGCAACCTTCAGAAAAAGAATTCTACAAATGGATACTATTATAAGCGGACTTACAACTATCCTTACTATCTTTGGGGCTTTTTCCCTGATATATTTTGCTGATAAAGTTTTCTCTTCAGAAATAAAGCGAAATACCGCCATTCTTATAGGAGCATGCTTAATATTCACAGGACTGCTTTTTCAAGGTTATCTATTCTACGCGGTTTTTGGCATACTTGCAGGAATCGGATTTATATCAAGGAACAAAATTCCTTTCTCCATTTTAATGCTAATTATTCTTTCTCTTCATTTAGTAAGCCAAACAGTAAACAAAGCCTTTTTTGAAGCAGCCAATCTACCGAAAAATCAGCTAATAGATAAACTTAAAAGAGACAATTACTCTCCCTATTTTCTGATATCAAACTCCTCTCTTTCTAAAATTGAAAAAGAGATAGCCACAATGGCAAACAAGCAAGCTCTACTTTATGAAATAAACATAGACACGTGGAAGAAATTACTTGAAAACAGACTCTCACCTGAGGAAAAAGCAATAATTCTTAACAATATCGGTTGTATCCTTTATAAACACGGCAATCTGAAAGAAGCAATTAAATATTTTGAGGAAGCACGTAAAGTGTATCCTACACCGAAAACGTACTACAACCTGTTTTTAACATATTCCTCTTTATTTGAACCAGATAAGGCAGACTTTTATTCAAAAAAATTGAAAAATTACAGTTATTTCTTCCAAAAAGAAATACCTCTTGTAGCTAACATCGGAGATGTTTATAAGATTATCCTCAAAGTAAATATACCTTTCACGTCTATAGTTATAATAATAGCAACATTTCTTATATCCAGTATAACTGCAGGAAAATTTATCAAAAAGCTTTCTTTTATAAGCATCAACCCATTTTATAATAACTATCTCCCTGGATACTCCTTATATTATAATAACAATTACGGTGGAATTATTTTATTTATTATAAGCATATTTATACTGGAATTGCTTGTGAGGAGCTTATGTTTAATGAACCTGTGAAGGGGAAAATAACCGACTTCGAACAGTTTTTAAACCTCTTAAAATTTTTAGGAGACGATGTTCTTTTCAAATTAAAATGTGATGACGAAAGTATAGTTTTCTGCTCAAAACAAGGAAAATTTATACTTATAAGTGAAGGACAACCTTTATCAGAAATGGAATTTAAAAAGAAATTAACAAATTGGATATTATCTGGAAATAGAAACATAAGTTTTACAATAATACCTGCACTTGAAGATTGTCCTGAAGGAACACTTATAGATAAAGATAAAATTATAGAAATCATAGAGGCAGCTAAATATCTAAGACAGATACCGGAAGTTTTAAATATTAAAATTTTGAATCCTGATAACGTTCCAGAAAAATTGAAAGCATTTGCCAATCAAAAAATACCCAAAAATTTGTTAGTAAATAGCTCTTCAATATCACTCATAGACCTCTGTCTTCTTGAGCAAAACGGAGCAATAACAATAGAAAAACCGGGAATATCCAGCAAAATATCCCCTTTAATAGGAGCAATAGCTGTGTTAATAATTATCATTTCTGGACTATTTTCTCTTCTTCCGTATGAAAGAAAAATGGTAACCCTAACAATAATGGAAAATCTAACAAATACACTAACTGCTAAACGAATAATAAACCGTAAAATTCCAGAAAAGTTAAACGTAAAAGATGCATATTTAAACTACATATATTACAAAAATGGCAAACTGATAAGCCCTGGAATGGACAGAAAACCTGGAACAAAAGATGACATAATCTATAATTTACCAGAGCCAGATTCTCCGCTTTTTGCTATGCCTTAAAGGAATTAAATGAAATGAGAATAGCTTTAATAGGATTTATGGGTTGCGGAAAAACAACCATTGGAAAACTCCTTGCAGAAAGGCTTAATTATAAATTTATTGATACTGATTCAGAAATTGAAAAGAAAACAGGTTTAACAATCCCTGAAATATTTAAAAAACACGGAGAAAAGTTCTTCAGAGAAAAAGAAAGAGAAGTATTAATTGATATACTTAAAGAAGATAACATAGTAATCGCCACAGGTGGCGGACTTCCTGCATATAAAGACAACATGGAAGTTTTAAACGAAAATGCATTAACTATCTATCTTGATACAGACTTTGAAACTTTATGGAATAGGATAAGCAAAGATAAAAACAGACCTCTTGTAAAAAAGGGAAAAGAATCTATACAGGAACTATACAATTTAAGAAAACCTTTTTATAAACTATCCAAGATTATAGTTGCCCAAAAAGAAAATGAATCTCCTGAAAAACTGGCTGAAACAATACTTGAAAAAATTAAAAAAACTCAACGAAAGATTTAAAATCCTCTGCGGTCTTAAACTTAAAAACAGGAACATTCAGCAACTCTTTTAAGGTATCAAAATTTGAAATCCTGCTCACATCCTTTCTTTCATTTTCCTTTCCAAAGTTGTTAAGGAAAACTCCCTTTAAATTTAAATTGTTATATTTGCACACTTCAACTGTTAAAAGAGTATGATTGATCACGCCAAGCTTATTTAAAGCAACAATAGCTACCTCATCAGCTATTTCTCTTGCAAAGTCAAGAAAAGTATAACTACCGGAAATAGGCACCATTATTCCGCCTGCACCTTCCACAATAAGCAGCTCCGTTTCACTCTCATACTCTCTTATTTTTTCTTTCAAAAGCCCAATATCTATCTTTCTATTTTCTAAAATCTCTGCCACAGAAGGAGCCACCGGAGTTTTAAACGAGTAAACAGGCGGTATCTCTTTTCCACACACTTCTGAAATTTTCGTAGCATCTTCACACACAGGGTCGCAACCTGTCTCAACAGGTTTAAACCCCAAAACATCTTTACCACTTTCTTTAAGTACCTTTAAAAGATTAACGGTAAAAAATGTCTTCCCAACTCCCGTATCTGTACCTGTTACAAAAAGAATCACTTTAAAAACCTCTTTGCATGTTGCTTTTTATTGAGGATTTCCACTATCTCAAGCTCTTTATTTTTTGCCTTTTCAAGGAAACAATTTAGAGTATAAGATACCTTCTTTGCCTCTTCAAGAGATAACGATGAAAAGTCATAATTTAAAAGGTCATTGGAAAGCTCTGTTGCTTTTTTAAAATCCTCCATTTCAACAGCAATCGCCATTTCAGAAAGAATCTCTTTTAAATCTTTGATTCTATCTCCTCCCACGCACTTTTAAGATTTGCAACAATTTCTATCAAATCGTCAAGAAGTTTTACATCGTTTGAAGCGTTCACTTTAACAAGAGAATCCTCTATAAATTCGTAAAGAGCCCTTAAATTTTCAGCTATCTCCCCACCCTTCTCCATATCAAGAGAAGCGTTTAAAACTCTTATAATATCATGTGCCCTAAGAATACTCTCCACTTTTGTTTTAAGGTCATTTTCTTCAATTGCCAGCTTGGCATCTTCCATACATAAAATTGCCTTCTCATATAACATTATAACCTTCCGAGCCGGAGATGCTGTTTCAACATCCATTTTAAGATACGGATTCATGGTAACCTCTTAAACTATTTATTTTGGGTAGATGTGTTTAAAGATGTAAATGTTTGAGCCAATCTTGCCTGAACATCCTGCATTTTAGCCATAAAAAGCTGTGTTTGTATTAACTGCTTCTTCAAGCTTTCCATCTCTCTTTTTATCATCTCATTTGTAAAGTCTATCTGCTTCTCTATATAATCAATCTGTCTATTATATGCATTTTGCTCAGATGTAATTGGCCCTGTTGGCCCTGTTAAATAATCAAGGTAGTCCTGCAAATTATTTTTCAAATCAACAGTAACTGCTTCTTTTATAGCATCAAAATTGTCATTTAAAGCCTTATCTAAATTCTCACTGTTAAGCGAAATATGGCCTGTATTATCATCTACATCAAAAATTCCGAACTTGGATAAAGGAGCAAGTTTGGAAAAAATAGTTGACCTAATAGTGCTTAATGTAGTATCACCTGCTAAAACTCCACCTTTACCTGTATTTTGAGATATAAAATCAACTATCTTATTGTACGCATCCACTATTGAAGAAAGAGCACTTTTAATTTTTGAATAATCATTAGAAACTGAAACATTTACAGGAGTTGTGGTTAAATCTTTAGCTGTAATACTAAGTCCTGGAACAACATCATTAAATACCCCATTAGGGCTTGTTAATTGAGCACCATAAATTTCTATAATTGCATCCTGTGCTGTTTGAACATGACTTGATGTATAATTATCTCCAAGCTGGAGAACATCTAAAAGATCTCCACCGCCTATCTCGGTAATAGAAATTGTGTTATCAGCTCCAGTGCTGTTCCCAGAAAGCAGAAGCCTGTAGTTTGTTCCATCAAAAAAAACCGTTGCCTTTACATCTTCCTGCTGAGAATTTATAGCATCTGCTATCTCCTGTAATGTAGAAGGCGTATCTGTTCCTAAATCTGTATCATAGTCTATAGTGGCTACAACACTTCCACCATAAGAAATCTGAAGTGTTCCACCAGTAGTAGCAACTGCTGTATCTAAGGAAGAAACTCCACTCTGGGAAAGCCATATATCATTTTCTGGAAGCTGAACTACAGATACATCAAAAGAGGTTCCACTATCCACCAATGTCTCATCAGAAATTGAAGCTGAAATTTTAGAATCATCAGATACTGCAACCGATTTAGTATCAAAAATTGTATCATCAAAAAGAGGCTCTACTGCAGACTTAAATCCACTTAGCAAAGAATTAAACTTTCCCAATGCTGAAACTTTAGCCTGTAGAGTTTGCTCTCTAACCTGATACTGTTGTATCTTAATACTTTTAACTGCATACATCTGATCAAGAATCTGCTGGTAATCAAAGTTACCCGCCAAATTACTTAAATATAACTCTCCTGCCATTTTGGTCTCCTAAATAGCTTTACACTTTCTCTCTTAAAAGCAATCCTGTTATCTCATCAATATACTTTGCAATTTTAAGCATATATTCAGGCGGTATCTGTCTTATAACTTTATTTGTGGTTTTATCTATAACTTTAACAACTGGAATTTCTTCATTATCCCCAACTTTTTCAACCTCTATCTTAAGCTGGGTATTTAAAAGAGATATTTTCTTCTGTAAATCCTCAAGAATCTTCTCAATATCTTTAGGAGATATTTTTTTAAGCTGCTGGTTTTCATTAGACGCGGATGAAGATTTCTGCATCTGCAGATTTGCCTGCTGATTAATTTTCTGAGATTCGGTCATCTTTACAGAAACTTGAAGATTGGCAACATTCTTTATTTCCATCTTCTTCCCCATCAATCAAGTTCATATAACTAAATTAAAGCTTTCCTGCCCCTTTTACAACTGCCGAAGCAGCTCTAAAAGGGGCGGGACAACCCGCCCGAATAATTATCTTAGAAGCTGAAGAACCATCTGTGGAAGCTGATTCGCCTGAGCAAGCATAGCCATACCAGACTGCATAAGAGTCTGCTGTTTTGTAAAGTTTGCCATCTCTTTAGCAAAGTCAACGTTTCTGATACGTGATTCAGCTTCAGATGTTTGTGTAGCTGCAAAGTCGTTGTTATCAATAATAGCCTGAAGATTTATTTGAATAGAACCAAGATCTGATCTTAAAGAATCCACTTTCTTTATTGCTCCATTTAATATCTTTAATGCATCCTCTGCAGAAGTATTATTAGTAACATCAATCGCCTGTAAAGAGGTAATATTGAAAGTTCCTGTTGTTATACCTAAGTCAGCATCAATACCACCCGTAGCACTTATAGTTATAGCTTCTGGTGACTCAAGAGTTATAGTTCCTATAGAATGTATATAACCTGTAGTATTTGTATCATCAACTACGGTTGACGTAGCTGCCCCAAACTTGGCAAGATCTATTGACGTATTTCCAGATGTAGCTCCAGGTGAAACGGAAAAATCTAAGTTAAAGGTTCCTCCATTTTGAGTATAAAGAACAAGTTTTGTCCCTGTTGAATCTGCTTTTGCGAAAACTCCTGTATTATTAGATACTCCATTAATTAGACTTATCATAGCATTCAAATCATACCCTTGGCCACTTGCCAAATTTATAGTTGCATTGCCTTCTGGCCCACTAATAGTAATTGTGGCAGAATCATCACTTCCTATAGAAATTGTTCCAAATTCAACAGTACCTGTAATCTCATTTTTAGCAGTTGCAGTCACTCCTTTTACATTTTCATTAATATTCTGAGCTATCTTAGCAGCATCTAAATCATCTCCATCAGCAAAACCTTGAACTACAGATGTTCCATTGATTATTAAATCTTCACCAGAATTAAATTGAGTAGGATCTGAACCTGTATAAGTTCCAGTATTAGCAGAAGTAATTAAAGGATTACCATTGTTTGATTTAACCAAAGCTGCACCTAAATCTTGAGGAAGAGCACTAGCTATAGAAATGGAAAGAGTCTGCCCAGCTCTTGGACCAAAATGAATAACTTTGTCTTGAAATGTCCCATCCAAAAGTTTTATACCGTTAAACTCAGCAGTAGATGCTATTTTTAAAATAGCATCTCTCAATTTTTCTATATCTGTTTGTAATGCCGCTCTTGCATTCGGATCATTGGTATCATTTGCAGCCTGTTCAGCTTTTGTGTACATAGCTGTCAATTTATCATAGATTTGTGAAAGGGAACTTTCAGCTATCTGAGCTGCAGAAATACCATCCTGGGCATTTCTTGAACCTTGATTTAAAGCTTTAGCAACAAGTCTCAACTGGTCAGCGATAAAAAGACCAGCAGCATCGTCTTTAGCAGAGTTAATTCTGTAACCTGTAGAAAGTCTCTCTAAAGATGTGTTCAAGTTACGCTCTGTTTTAAGAAGGTTAACATGTGTAAACTCTGCCTGAAAGTTGTAGTTAATCCTGAGGGACATCGTCCACCTCCTTACTTAGGTTTTAGTTTCTATTTTCCATTATCGGAGAGGTGGGAATTTTTTTTATACCTAAGTTTAAATTTGTTCAAACACAACTATTTTTCTTAAAGATTCAATAAAACTTTTTAACATCTCATACTTCGTCTTCAAACTCGCCCGATTTACTATCAACCTTGCAGTTGAAACAAGTATAGTATCAACCTCTTTAAGACCGTTAGCTCTCAAAGTTGATCCTGTTTGAACAAGGTCAACTATTCTGTCTGTCAATCCAAGTAACGGTGCTATCTCCACAGAACCGTAAAGCTCTATTATCTCAGGGTGAACTCCCCTGCTTCTAAAATATTTATCGGTAATTTTTGGATATTTTGTAGCCACTTTTATGAAAGAGAGCTTTTCTATATCGTAAGGTTCTGAAATCCTTTCAGGCTCTGCAACACAAAGACGGCAGAATCCAAACTTTAAGTCAAGCGGTTCATACACATCAAGCCCTTTCTCTTCAATAACATCCTTACCTGCTATCCCTACATCCGCCGCTCCATAATACACATAGGTGGGAACATCCATAGGCTTAACAAGAATAAACTTATACTTCCCATTTTCAAAAATAAGCTTTCTCGTTTTTTCAAGTGTCTGCCTTGCATCTATTCCAACTTCATAAAGCAGGTTAACTGCATCTTCAAGCAATCTGCCTTTTGGAAGAGCAAAAGTTATCTTATCTCTGTCCATCTAAAAGCCTCACTGAAAACTTTAATTTCCTTTCATTTTAACACACTAAACACCTGAGGGTGTTTGAAAATTCTCATTTATCTCTAAAAAATATTGAGATTCTTCGGCTGCAAAGCAGCCTCAGAATGACGATGAAAGTCATCCTGAGGGCAAAGTCCGAAGGATCTCTTAAAGTTCATAGCCATTTTTCAAACACTCTCATTAAACACCTTAATTTTCCATAAAAAAATCTATATAATTTGCCCAAAAGCCATTTTAAGGAGAAACTATGAAGGTTCTTATAATAGGTTCAGGTGGAAGAGAACATGCACTTGCGTGGAAAGTCTCAAAAAGCCCTAAAGTAAGTAAAGTGCTTGCCATACCGGGAAACCCGGGAATTGGAAGGCTTGGAGAGTGCATTAACATCCCCATCACAGATATCAAAAAAATAGCGGATTTTGCAGAATCTGAAAATATAGACCTAACAATAGTAGGACCTGAAGCTCCACTTGTAGCCGGAATTGTTGATGAATTTGAGAAAAGAGGACTTAAAATTTTTGGACCATCAAAAGAAGCTGCAAGACTTGAAGGAAGTAAAGTTTTCTCAAAGGAGATGATGAAAGAATTTGGAGTGCCAACTGCCGATTTTAAGGTATTTGATAATCCAGATGAAGCAAAAGAATATATAAAAGAAAAAGGCGCTCCAATCGTTGTAAAGGCAGACGGTCTGGCTGCCGGGAAAGGTGTAACAGTAGCCCAAACCGTTGAAGAAGCTATTGAAGCGATAGATAGGATAATGGTTAATAAGATATTTGGAGAAGCAGGGAACAGGGTAGTAGTAGAAGAGTGTCTTAAGGGAGAAGAAGCATCTTACCTTGTAATAAGTGACGGCGAAAGATATATACCTCTTGCACCGGCTCAGGATCACAAAGCGGTATTTGACAAAGATAAAGGACCAAATACCGGCGGAATGGGTGCATACTCTCCAGCTCCAGTTTTATCACCTGAAATTGAAAAAGAGGTTCAAAAAAAGGTTATAGAACCGATGATAAAAGGGATGAAAGAAAGGGGAACCCCATTTAAAGGAATACTTTACGCCGGGATAATGATAACAGATGACGGAATAAAAACACTTGAATTTAATGTAAGGTTTGGCGACCCGGAAGCTCAGGTAATCCTTAGAAGGCTCAAAAACGATTTTGTTGATATCTGCTTTGACACCATAAACGGAACTCTTCCTGAAAACTTAAACTGGGACGAGAGAACAGCAATTTGCGTTGTGCTTGCATCAAAAGGATATCCTGGGAAGTATGAAAAAGGAAAAGAGATAACCGGTATAGATGAAGCAGAAAAAATTGATGATGTTGTGGTATTTCACGCAGGCACAGCAATAAAAGATGGAAAACTTGTAACAAACGGCGGAAGAGTTTTAAACGTAACAGCAATGGGAAAAGACGTAAAAGAGGCTATCAAAAACGTTTATAACGCAGTAGATAAAATCCATTTTGACGGAATGCATTTCAGGAAAGATATCGGAGCAAAAGCTTTAAAAAGAATTAAAGAATAATTTACAACTTAACCTGCCTGATATCAGGCAGGTTTTTAATCTACCTTGTTCCTATATAAATAAACGTGAAAAGATACACTGCAACTATAGCAAGGGATTCATAATCAAAACGCCCCAGAGCTTTTCTCTCAGAACGGTATATAAGCTCTATCATTATAATGGCAGCCATTATTATAGAAGCCGTTGCAAGAACTCCCTGATCAGGACTTACATGGACAAAAATAGAACCTTTGGTAAAAAACAGGTCATCCACCGTAAGAGTAAATATGTTAAAAATATTGCTGCCTAAAATATTTGAAACAGCCATTTCAACCATATCCATCTTTACAGCAAGCATAGAAACGGCTATCTCTGGCAAAGATGTCGTTATACCAAGCAGAATTCCACCTATAAAGCTTTCTCCTATCCCTGTCTCTATAGCTATAAGCTTCCCAAGATAAGGAAGTAACATTGCGGCAAAAATTATTACAGTACTATGAATAATATACTGAATAACCGCTTCTTTCTTTGAAATTGCCTCTTCCTTTATCTCATAAACGGTCTTTTCTATCATCTTTTTCATTCTTCTTTTCTCGTAGGAAGAAGTAACAGAGATAGCAATCATATATACAACCAAAATAAGCACTGAAAATATACTGAACCAGCCTAAAGTAAGCTCTTTTTTAAGCCACAAAGGCATCATAGCAATTCCTATAAGAATAATTCCAAAAGCCGCAGAAAGAGATAAACCGTGATGGACCTTTTTTGTCATCGGAGTATCTTCAAGAAGAAAGTCAACAAACGCAAACACCATAAAATTGAACATACAGCTTCCAAAGATGTTACTTACAGCAATATCAGGACTTTTAGCTATTGTAACAGAACTTATACCTGTAATAAGTTCAGGAAGAGATGTAATTGAAGCAACGAAAATAACACCGAAAAGACTCCTCCCAAGATTAAACTTATCAGCTAAAATATCTCCGTAAATTAATAGATTTCTTCCTGAATAAAACACAAGAACAACAAGGGCAAAAAATGCTATGTAGAGAACCATTTTTTCACCTCTATCATTAAGAAGAATGCAATACCACTGGCAAGTATGTAGCCCCAATCGGTAAGAGCAAGGGGAACAGTGTTAAGCACTCCCGAAAGCAGATATACGGCAGCAAGCTGCAGAGCAAAACCTGCAAATATAGCAAGGAACATATACGGATTTACTTTAAAAGTTTCTATAACATTTGCAAAGAACGGCTTCTCTTTGATGGACTGAATTCCGTTAAACCATTGAATAACAGCAAGAGATGTAAAAGCTGCAGTGTTTGCTCTTTCATAAGAACCGTGACCTAAAAGATATACAAACACAGCAACAACAAGAACACCCATTAAAACCGCCGCAAACGCAGTATCTTTAAGCTGTTTTTTATCAAAAAAAGCCTCTTCAGGCTTTTTAGGTTTTTCATTCATAGGATCCTTATCACTTTTCCCAAATGCAAACGTTTTATCCTGAACACCCTCAGTTACAAGGTTTATCCATAGAATCTGAACAGGCTGAAGTGGAAGTGGAAGATTAAGGAAAAATCCTGAAGTAACAACAAAAATCTCTCCAAAACTACAGGAAACAAGATAGTAAATAGCTTTTCTTATGTTTTTGGCAATTTCTCTTCCTGTTTTAATAGCTTCAACTATTACAGATAAATTGTTGTCTGTAATAACCATTTTTGCTACTTCCCTTGCAGCCTGACTACCTCCACCCATGGCAATTCCTAAATCAGCAGCTTTTAAAGCCGGCACATCATTGACACCGTCACCTGTAACAGCAACAATCTCTTTTGCACTTTGAAGGACCCTTACAATTCTGTATTTATTCTCAGGCGTTGCCCTTGCAATAACAGCAGTGTTTTTTAATGCTTCAAGAAGCTCCCCATCACTCATTTTGTCTATATCCGTTCCCTTTAATACCCTTTCACCTTCTTTCAGAATATCAACAGAACGTGCTATAGCAGCTGCAGTGGCAGGATTATCTCCTGTAACCATCAACACCCTTATTCCTGCCTTTCTTGCAGTATTTACAGCTTCCTTAACCCCTTCTTTCGGAGGGTCTATAAAACCTACAAGTCCCACAATCTTAATTGTCAGATTATCTATGGAAAATTTATCATCAGAAACATCAGCAACACCAAAAGCAAGAACCCTTAATCCTTGAGAGGCAAGTTCATCATGAAGTTTTGAAAGCTTTTCAACCGCTTCATCTTTCAAAGAAAGCTCAACAAGTGACTCAAACGCTCCTTTTACAAGTACCTGTTTCTTTCCATCAATTTCTACACCCACCGCCATAAGCCTTCTCTTTGTATCAAAAGGATACTCCCACAGCTTAACAGCTTTCTGCCTTAAAAGTCTCCAGTTAATCCCCTCTTCCTCAAGCCACTTAAGTAGTGCAATCTCAAGAGGATCTCCTCTGTCAATATCAGCATCGTTGCACAACGCTGCAACGTTATAAAGCTCCTCTTTATCAATGGCAAAAGTGGAATAAACTTTCAGCTTTCCCTCTGTTATAGTCCCCGTTTTATCTGAAACTATATAGGTGGAACTTCCAAGGGTTTCAACGGCTGGAAGATACTTTACAAGAACTTTCTTTTTTGAAAGATAAACAGCACCTATCACAAGAACAAAAGTAACAACAAGTGGAAGCCCTTCAGGAACAGCAGAAACAAGCTCAGCAATAATAAGCATAATAACATCATAGATGTCTCTTTTCTCAAGAACAGCAACAACAAGAATAACAGCAAGAATAAGAAACAGGACAAGCATCCATCTTTTTGAAAAACTCTCAAGAGCACGGGTTAAAGGGGATTCTGGAGATGACTCTTTTGCTCTTTCTGCTATCTTCCCTATCTCTGTATTTTTTCCTGTAGCAAAAACAACACCTAAAGCTTTACCTCTTACAACAACAGTTCCTTTAAAAACAACATTCTCCCTTTTATAAATCGGAGTATCTTCTTTATGAATAACATCAGCATTCTTTTCAACAGGAACAGACTCTCCGGTTAGTATCGCCTCATCAACAAGAAGGCCTGTTGATTTTACAAGCCTTATATCTGCAGGAACAACATCCCCTTCACCAAGAATCACTACATCCCCGGGAACAACTTCTGAAACAGGAATTTCAACCTCTTTTCCATCTCTTAAAACAACGGTTCTCTCTTCCGCTAATTTTTGTAGCGCTTCCATTGAAGATATAGCCTTTAACTCCTGCCAGAAGCCAAGAATACCGTTAAAAAGAATAATAAAAACGATAATCAGGGAGTCTTTAGCATGCCCCATAAAAGCTGTTAATACAGCAGCACCTATAAGTATAAAAACAAGCGGGTTGTTAAACTGTCTTAGAAATATCTGCCACTTTTTTATCTCCTCTTTTTTAAGGGCATTATATCCGTAAACTTTCAAGCGCTCCTTAACTTCACTGGTTGCCAAACCTTTTAAAGAAGTTCTTAATTTTTTAAGGGTTTCATCAACAGAAAGGGAATGAAAAAAGGACATAAAACCTCCTGACAGGAAAGATAAGCTTTTGTTAATATACATTAATTATATTATACAGAGCATCTCTTTCAACAGGTGTTTTGCCAGCTTCTCTTATAAGTCTAATAAGTCTCTCTTTAGGCATATATTTTCCTGCTTTAGCTCCTGCCGCTTGTGTTATCTCCTCTTCAACAACAGTTCCATCAAGGTCATCAACACCGTAAAACAGCGAAAGCTGTGCAACCTTCTCACCTAACATTATCCAGTAAGCTTTAATGTGGTCAAAATTATCAAGGAGAAGCCGTGAAACGGCAAGTGTTTTTATCTCATCAACGGCAGTAGTATAATCAGCCCCCTCTATCCTTGTATTTATCGGATGAAATGCAAGGGGAATAAACGCCTGAAAACCGCCCGTCTCATCCTGAGCTTCACGAAGCATAAGAAGATGTTCCACCCTATCTCTGTAAGATTCAACATGCCCAAAAAGCATCGTCGCATTGGTTTTTATGCCAAGCCTGTGAGCAGTTTTATGAATATCAAGATACTCTTTCGCTGAAATCTTTTCAGGACAAAGCTTACTTCTCACTTCAGGATTAAAAATCTCTCCACCGCCACCTGGCATTGAAGAAAGCCCGACCTCTTTAAACTCCTTTAAAGTATCCTCTACACTTTTACCACCTCTTTCTGCTATATACTTTATCTCTTCTGCAGTGAAAGCTTTTATCTGAATAAAAGGATACCTCTCCTTTATCCTTTTTACCATTTCAAGATAGTATTCATACCCCCAATCAGGATGCAAACCGCCGACTATGTGAACCTCTGTAACTCCATCAAGATTTAAGGAATCAAGCTTTTCAAGAATTTTCTCTATCGTTAATTCATACGCACCTTCATCCCCTTTGTCTTTTCTAAAAGCACAAAATTTACACGTTCCGATACATATATTTGTAGGCGTAATATGGACATTTACATTAAAATAGACCCTATCCTGATTTTTCTTTTCATTAACATAGGATGCAAGATACCCTATAGAGAGCAAATCATTGCTTTCAAAAAGCTTTAAACCATCATCAAAATCAAGCCGCTCTCCCGAAAAAATCTTTTCTGCCACAGAAATCAACTTCTTATCTTTAATAAAATTGATTACCTTATCCATTACTCTTCTCCATAGTAAACATTAACAACGTTATAAACAGAGTCTCTCTCCACGGGAATTTTACCGGCTTCCTTTATAAGCTTAATAAGACGGCTTTTAGGCATATAACTTCCGGTATCCGCACCTGCACAGCGGGTTATCTCTTCTTCAACAACAGTTCCGTCAAGGTCATCAACACCAAAGAAAAGAGAAGTTTGAGCAAGTTTTTCGCCAAGCATTATCCAGAAAGCCCTTATATGAGGAAAATTATCAAGTAAAAGCCTTGACACAGATAGCATTTTTAAGTCATCAAACCCTGTAGTTTTCTTCCCGCCAAGAGCCGTATTCTCAGGATGGTAAGCAAAAGAGAGAAAAGCCTGAAAGCCACCTGTCTCATCCTGAGCTTCTCTAAGCATGAGAAGATGCTCCACCCTGTCCCTGTAAGATTCAACATGCCCGTAAAGGATGGAAGCGTTGCTCCTTAAACCGAACCTGTGGGCAGTTTTATGAATATCAAGATATCTTTGAGCTGTAAGTTTTTCAGGACACAAAGAGTTCCTGATTTTACTGTTAAAGATTTCTGCCCCACCGGCAGGGATTGAACCAAGTCCCGCCCTTACAAGGTCAAACAGAACCTCTTCCACATCTTTCTTACCTATTCTGGAAAGATAGTCTATCTCCTCTGCAGTAAAAGCCTGAATGTTAATATCTGGATAGGCTCTGTGAAGTTCCCTAATCATCTCAAGATAGTAGTCATAACTCCAGTCAGGATGAAGTCCGCCAACAAGGTGAATCTCTGTTATCCCTTTATCAACATACTCACCGGCTTTTTTCAAAATCTCTTCTATCGTTAGCTCATAAGCCCCTTCATCACCTTTATCTTTTCTGAAAGCACAAAATTTACAGTTTCCTATACAGATGTTAGTCGGATTTATGTGTCTATTAACAACAAAATAAACAAGTTTTCCATTCTTTTTCTCATTAACGTAAGAAGCAAGTCTGCCGAGTGTAAGAATATCTGTGGTCTCAAAAAGTTTTAAACCATCCTCAAAATCAAGCCGTTCACCAGATTCTATCTTTTCATAAATCTTAAGCAGATCTCTATCCTCTGCAAACCTTTCAATATCTTCTCTCAAGCTCATCTATCAATCCTTTCTCTTTTAAAAATTGTGTTAATCTCCCTATACGTTCTACCGTATTACCACTTAAATGGTGCTCAAGTAAACAACCTTCCGTTTCTGCAAGATTATCAGGAAGCTTAAGAATCTCTCTCATAAACTCTTCAAGAATCCTGTGCTTCTCCAGCAACCGCTCAGCATACAACCTTCCTTTAGAAGTGATTTTTACAGTTCCGTAAGGCTCATAATCAACAAATCCTCTCTCAGAAAGCCTTTTCAACACATCAGAAACAGTTGGCATTCTGACGCCCCTTTCAGAGGCTATATCCTTAACCCTTGCAACACCTTTTTCTATCTCAAGTAGATATATCGTTTCAAGATAATCTTCAAGACGGGGAGGTAGTTTCTCTTCCATAGTTAAATCCTGTCAGTTTAATTGATTTAATTTTAACACAGCCAGAAGTTGAGCAAATTAAAGCAATACCGCTGCCAACAAATCCCATTTTCTTAACCAAACTTTTAAAATTTCCCCTTTTAAAATTGCACCTGTGGCTATTTAGCATATAATTGTAGGTTGCAACCCTAAAACTTTCAGGAGGCAAACCAGCCTTGATTGGGAAAATCGTTCTAAAGGAGGAGTGGAAATGGCCAAGACTCTCGGCGTCCACATTGTAGCGGACATGTACGGATGTGATCCAGAAATCTTAAAATCAGCCGACAGAATGGCTGAAATTTTTGAGGGTGCTGTAAAAGAAGCAAACCTCAACAAACTATCTTCTCACTTTCATCAGTTTTACCCCCACGGTGCTACAGGGGTAATAGTAATATCAGAATCCCACCTGTCATTCCACACCTGGCCAGAACACGGCTATGTGGCGATAGATGTTTACACTTGCGGTGACCATTCTCTTGCGTTTAAAGCTTTTGACTACATTATGGAAAAACTAAACCCTGAAAGAGTGGAGAAAGAGGTCCACTTTAGAGGGGTGATTGATGAAAGTGAGGAGGTAGAATTTGCTTCCTCAAACTATTCAGTAGAAGCTTAAATTGGGAAGGGGCTTGAAAGCCCCTCCTTTATTCTGCTTCAAATTTCCTTTCAAGCTTCTCCTGTTTCAACTTACAGTTTATACAAAGCTCGGCTACAGGTCTTAATCGCAATCTTTCATAAGAGATACACTTTCCACACTCCTCACATATTCCGTAAGTTCCTTCTTCTATCTTCCTTAAAGCTTTTTCTATCTTCTTAAGATATTTTGCCTCTCTGTCTCTGATTCTCATCTCAAAAGTTCTCAAAATCTCTTCTGTTGACATATCAACAAGGTCTCCAACCTCTCTTTCACTGCTTGCTTCTTCCAATATTCCTCGTTTAATATCTTCTATAAGCTCTTTCCTGCGCTCTTCAAGAATCGCTTTCAGCTCTTTTAGCTGTTCTGGAGTCAAACATTTATTCCCTTTCATCGGAGTATCCTCCATCCATTTTGGTGGTAATGTAAAAACAATTATCAATAATGTCAACAATTCAGCGAATTTTTAAGAAACTTAAAGAAACAAGAGCAAGGAGGATAGATATTATCCAGAATCTTACAGTAATTTTCGGTTCTTCCCAGCCCTTTTTCTCAAAATGGTGGTGGATAGGTGCCATCAGGAAAACTCTTCTTCCCTCACCAAATCTCCTTTTTGTGTACTTGAAATAAAGTCTCTGAATGATAACCGAGATTGTCTCCATAACAAAAACTCCGCCGGCAATCGCAAGAACAAACTCCTGCTTAACAATCACCGCAACTGTTCCAAGAATAGCTCCAAGTGCAAGAGAACCAACGTCACCCATAAAAACTTCAGCTGGATAGGTATTAAACCACAAAAATACAAGAGAAGCACCGATAACCGCTCCACAAACTATAGAAAGCTCACCGGCTCCGGAAATATAGGGAAGGTGAAGGTAGCTTGAAAACCTTGCATGACCTGCAACGTACGCGTAAACAAGAAAAACAAGAGAAGTTGTTATAACAGGACCTATTGCAAGACCGTCAAGACCATCTGTAAGATTCACAGCATTTGACGCTCCCACTATCACAAATATGACCCACAGAATAAACAAAATTCCAAGATTTAAATGAAGATGTTTAAAAACCGGAAAGTAAAGAACTGTTGAAAAACCTGAAGCATAGAGAATTACGGCAATTGTAAAAGAAACTATAATCTGACATATCAGCTTTTTCTTCTCTGAAAGCCCTTCAGGATTTTTCAATTTCGCCTTTATATAGTCATCAACAAAGCCTATAAGACCAAACCCAACAGCTGAAAAAAGAACAAGCCAGACAAAAAGATTATCCAGCCTGTTCCACAAAATCACAGCGAGAGTAAACGCAGAAAGAATTAGCACTCCACCCATTGTGGGAACACGCTTCTTTTTGTGAGTTTCTGGCATAAACTCTTTAATTGTTTGCTCAAACTGCATACCATCAAGAAACTTTTTAAGCCTGGGATATATGAAAAAGCCGGCAACAATAGCTGTCATTGTGGCATACAAAAGCCTGAACGTTATGTATTTAAAGAGGTTAATGCCTAAAACAGCATAAAACAGCCAGTAAAACATTAAACACCCCTGAACTTACAAAACTTTGAAGAGTAATTCTATACTTTTTAAAACATTTTCAAACAAGAAAACCTTTAAAAAGGAAGAGAAGTGATTGGTGGAAAATCCCAGTAAACTCCGATAAATTTAATTAGGGAAAAACCAATTTTTGAGGGAAATTATGCCGATAAAAGAGATAATGGTTAGAAATGTTGTAACAGCCTTTCCAGACGAAACTTTAGAGTCTGTTGTGAAAAAACTTTACTCAAAAAATGTAGGATGTGTCGTGATAGTTGAAGATGATAAACCTATAGGAATAATCACAGACAGGGACGTTGCTATACGAGGCTTCAAAAAAGCACCTGAAACACCTGTAAAGGAGATAATGACCCCTAAAGTCATAACCATCTCAGAAGATGATGGAATATTTGAGCTTACAAAAAAGTTTCGCAATCACGGAATAAGAAGAATACCTGTGGTTGACACAACCGGTAAATTGAAAGGTATAATTTCCATTGACGACATTTTTGAGCTTCTTGTTACAGAATTTGCCAATCTCGTAGGTGCTATAAGGAGCATTTAAAAACATGTATAGAGTTGATATTGAGGTTTTTGAAGGGCCCCTTGACCTTTTAATCTATCTCATAAGGAAAAAAGATGTAAGTATCTACGATATTCCGATTTCAGAGATTACAGAAGAGTTTTTAAACTACATAGAAACGATGAAAGAACTTAATATTCCTCTTGCCTCTGAATTTATAGTGATGGCGGCAACACTTGCAAAAATTAAATCTGAAATGCTTATTCCCAGAGATGACGATTACGACCCGAGAAAAGCGATAGTGCAGGCGATAGAAGAGTATCTTAAAATAAAAAAAGGCGTTAAAAAACTTGAAGAACTTGAAAATATTCAGGCGGAGAAGTTTTCAAACAATCCTGCAGACATAGTTTTCCAGTTTCAGGATAAAATTAAAATAGACAACACTGTGGAAGACCTTAAAAATGCTCTCATATCACTTCTTGAAAGAAAAGAGGAAAAACCGCCGATAGGTATCTCCCTTAACAGTGAAAAGTTTAAAGTATCAGTAAAAATTGAATACTTGAGAAAAGTTTTAAACAAAAAAGATGTGATTCTTTTTTCTGAACTTTCAGAGAAAGCATCATGCAAGCTTGAAGTTATAGTCTATTTCCTTGCAATCCTTGAACTTTGTAAAATGGGAGAGGCAGCAGTCTGTCAGCAGGGAGAGGAAATAGTTGTATCAAAAGTCTGTAAGCTTTTCACCAATAATCTCCTGCTTACTCTTGAGAGTGAGAACCCTGTAAAGGTAGGAAACCCTATCTAAAGGAACCTGTGAAAATTCAACAACAATATCAACAGGAAGCCCTTTCTTCAAAAGTCTATAAGCGTAATTTTCCCTGAAATCGTTAACAGAAAACTCCTTTCCAACAATTCTAAAAAACACAACCTTTAAACTATCAGGTTTTACCTTGAACCTAACAACTCCGTTCTCATCCTCCATCTCTTTAATGATTTTTAAAAGCCTGTCATCAACTATAAGCCTTTTTATACCGTTTTCATCTATTGCAGGCACTCTTCCAAAGAAACTGAGACGAAAGGTGGAGATTTTTACAATCTCCGAAGGTTTTAAGCCGAGAAAAAGAATCAGATAAAGGGCAAACTTCAAATCTTTTTTCCTTCTTTTCTCTACCATTTCAAGAATTTCTGAAAATTTTTCATCGGAAATCTCTTTAAATTCCCTGAAATCATCAACAAAAATCTCATCAAACCCTATTTTTACCCTCTTTTTAAAAACAAAAGAAAGATACCTTGAAATGGCTGAAACTGCAGTGTATAAGCTCTTTCTTGTTTTATATGTGGAAGAAAGAAAAGAGACAAGCTTTTCTTCATCAAACTTCTTCTCAGTAAAGCCGTAAAACTTTAAAAAAAGATAAAACTTTTCAACCGCTCTTATGTATGTGGAAACAGAGCTTTTAGAATAACCATTATCCTGCAAATATTTCCTGAATTCCTCAATCTTATTCACATATTCGCTCCTTTTAAAAACTCTGAAACAGAAGAATTATACCCAAACGTTAAGAAAATGTAATTGAAGGTTAAGAATATCGCAAATAAGATTTAGGAAAAGAGCGGTGTAAAAGGAATGAGATGGAATTTTTCAACGTTTCAATACACGATGTTACAAAAAGTTCTCTTTCAAAGGTTAAGCGGATAAAGGAACTTTTAATGGAAGAAGGAATAGAAAAAATAACCTATCTGCTAATTCCCAACTATCACAGGGGGGAAACCATTACAGAGATAAAAGAGGAGATACAGGAATTGGTTTCTAACGGAGAGCCTGTCCTTCACGGATATACCCACAAAGGGAAGGAGTATTTCAAGCTCTCTCCGATGAAACTTTTCACATCAAATGAAGGAGAATTTATCTCTTTTTCAGAAGAGGAGTTAAAAAAAAGGTTGAGGAAAGGAAAAAAGATACTGGAGGAGATTGGAATCAGACCTAAAGGATTCATCCCTCCTGCATGGCTTATAAAGAAAAGCACCATAAAAACATTAAAAGAGGAAGGATTTGAATTTGCAACAAACAGATACTTCGTCTTCAACCTTAAAAATGAGCAGAAACAGTTTTCACCTGTTGTAACGTTCAGCTGCAGAGAGCCGATTCAGTGGCTATCAAAAGAACTGTTTCTACTTCAGACAGACCTTTACGCAAGATTCTTAAAAGCTGTAAGAATCGCCATCCATCCCTGTGATATTGATAATACAGAAAAGGTTAATCTGATAAAAAAGGCTATCAACGACCTTAAAGCAGTCGGTCAGGAAAAATTTTTAAACGAAATAGCAAAGGGGGGACAAAATGATTAAAGTGGATATGCATCTTCACTCAACAGCATCAAATAGACCTGCAGGATTTTTATCAAAAAAACTCGGTATATGCGAAAGTTACTCCCAGCCGATAAAGCTTTACGAAAAACTTATGGAAAGCGGTATGACCCTTTTTACACTTACAGACCACGATTCAATTGACGGGTGCCTTGAAATAGCCCACCTGCCCAACGTTTTTATAAGCGAAGAGATAACTGCATATTTCCCTGAAGATAGATGTAAAATCCATGTACTTGCTTACGATATAAATGAAGAAATCCACCGTGAAATTCAGAAGCTAAAAGAAAACGTTTACGACCTTGTTGACTATCTCAATCAACAAAATGTTGCATTTGCACTTGCCCATCCCTTCTACGATATGGTTGGGAAGCTCTCCAAAGAGCACGTTGAAAAATTTTTACTCCTATTTGACACATGGGAAATCTATAACGGAACAAGGTCAAGACTCTCAGCTGTGCTAACTGCAAAAGTCGCTCTAAAATTTAAATGGGATGACATTCTTAAACTCGCAGACAAACACGGCTTTCTGAAAAGAAAAAGGAAAAGAATCTCCTTCATCGGCGGTTCAGATGACCACAGCGGGCTTGATGCAGGTAAAACTTTTACCTTTGTTAAAGCCGGAGAAACCGTTGAAGATTTAAAATTAGCAATAGCTGAATGCAGAACCCTGCCGTCAGGGATACACGGCTCACCAAAAAGATTAACCCACACAGTTATGAACATAGCTTTTCAGGGAGCAAACCAGAAGTATAACCTTGGAGAATTCAAACATATATTCTGCAATCTTTTCAATATTGAAAATGGTAATGAGAAAAAGTTCTCCATATCAAAATTTATCAAAAACGGAAAAAGTGAACAGTTTATAAAAAAGATAATGGGAAACACTTACGAAGACGCAAAAGACAATGTTCATGCCAGAATCTACTCATTTGTTAACTCATTAATCCCCTATGCTCTCGGTAGAATAACAAAGGAAGAAAGTATCACTTTCTCAACACTAACATCCTCTCTTGGATTAAGCGTATTATCCCTTCTACCTATGGCAACTTATGCTGCTACCTACTGGCAGAGAGCCCTTGAAAAGAACAAATCAAAAGAACTTTACTTTGCCCTGACAGGACAGCAACACATTGAAGGAAAAATGGCGTGTTTCACCGATACTTTCTTTGAAATAAACGGTGTAGCAAGAACCTACCAGAAAATCATAGATGTAGCAAAAGAGGAGAAACTTAACCTTAAAGTTATCGTTACAGATGCAAGAGGAGAATCGGATGAGTATCTTAAAGTTTTCAGGCCGATAGCATCGTTCCCTCTTCCAGAGTATGAAGAGATTCCTATAAACATCCCGAACTTTCTTGAAATACTTGACTATGTAGAGAAAGAAAACTTTGATGTTATCTATGCAGCAACACCTGGAGTACTCGGGATAGTTGCATTTCTTGTGGCAAAAATCTTGAACCTACCCTTTGTAACAACATTTCACACAGACATTCCAGAGTATGTTTACAAATACACCGAAGACCACATAGCAAAAGATATAACATGGAAACTTTTATCTGCTTTTTACAACAGTTCAACAAAAGTTCTTTCTCCATCACAATGCTACAAAAATGTGCTGGTAGAAAATGGTGTTAAAGAAGAACTTGTTGAGGTGTTTCAAAGAGGTGTTGACCTTCAAAAGTTTAACCCAAAATACAGAAAACCGGATTTCTTTAAAAAGTTTGACCCATCATATAAAGGTGAAAAGGTGGTTCTCTATGTGGGCAGAGTATCAAAGGAGAAAGAGATAGATGTTTTCATTGAAGTTGCAAGAAGAATGAAAGATAAAAAAGATGTGAAATTCATTATTGTGGGAGATGGCCCTTACAGAAAAGAAGCGGAAAGAAAGGCAGAAAATGTAATCTTCACAGGATACCTTGAAAAAGAGGCACTTTCCACAGCTTATGCTTCTGCGGATATTTTCCTGTTCCCAAGCACAACAGAAACCTTTGGAAACGTCATCCTTGAAGCTTACGCAAGCGGCCTGCCTGTCCTTGTCTCAGACAAAGGAGCATCAAAGGAAAACGTTATTCATAAAGTTACCGGATTTGTAGTTGAAAACAACAGCGTAGAAAAATACATAAACTTCATAAAAACACTTCTTGATGACGAGATGTTTTATAAAAAGATGAGAGCAAATGCACTTTATTACATTAAGGATAAAGAGTACAAAAAGCTTCTACTTGAAGTCATAAAAACCATGTCTCTTGGAAAGATTAAAAGAAAAGAGGAAGAGATTGAATTTCTTGAAGGAGTAATCTATGAAACTGTTTGATATAACCCACTTTTACGCCTGCGAAAGCGGAGGAGTTAAAACATACCTTGATAAAAAACACCAGTATCTGTTAGAAAACTCAGACACAGAACATGTGATGCTGCTTCCGTCAGACAAAGACAAAGTGGAAAACGGCAAAAAATACTTCATAAAATCTCCACTTATCCCTTTCTGGAAACCTTACAGATTACTGATAGAGAAACGTAAAATCTTACACATCATAGAAGCGGAACAACCTGATATTGTTGAAGTAGGTTCACCCTACCTTCTGCCAAAGTGGATATGTAAACACAGTAAAAAACACGGCTATAAAACGGTTGGTTTTTTCCATGCCAATGTTGAAGAAAGCATAAAATCCATCCTAAAAAGTAACAGCAAGCAGATAAGCCACCTTATAAGAAGATACATTAGAAGGGAATATAAAGATTTTGATATCGTAATAGCCCCTTCACAATATATGAAAAGTTATCTTAAAGGAATAGGCATAGAAAACACATACACCGTTTATCTTGGAACAGATACAGAAAACTTTTCCCCTGATAGAAAAGACCCAGACTTTAGAAAAAAATACAACATTCCCGAAAACAAAACACTTTTAATCTACACAGGAAGGCTCTCTTCAGACAAAAACATCTTTGAGCTTGTACAGATTTTCAAGAAACTTGATTCCATGTTTCCAGAAAAGTACCATCTTATAATCGCAGGAAGCGGACCAGACGAAGAAAAGTTAAAAGAGGAACTGCAGGAAAACACAACTTTCTTAGGATACATAAAGGACAGAAACAAGCTATCCACCATCTACAGCAGCTGTGACATTTTCATCACACCTTCAAAAGCTGAAACTTTTGGGCTTGCAATTATAGAAGCTCAGGCAGCAGGTCTGCCTGTTGTTGCATTTAACACTGCATCTTTACCAGAAGTGGCCGTCAATCCAAATCTTCTTGCAGAAGATGTAACGGAATTTATAAGAAACATAATCCACGCAGAAAAACTGCTCAAAACACCTTACAGATACTTTATTTCTAACACTATCAAAGAAAAATTTTCCTGGAATAAGACATTCCAGAACCTGCTGGAGGTATATAACAACGTTTTAAGAAACAGCAAAAAACCTGCTTTTATATAAAAATATCTATAGATAAGAACCTCTACCCCGTTGACACAGAAAAACAGAAGCCTATATTATTGGTTACCAATTGACGCGGGGTAGAGCAGTCTGGTAGCTCGTCGGGCTCATAACCCGAAGGTCGCGGGTTCAAATCCCGCCCCCGCAACCAATTTAAACTTTAGGTATAGCTTCAAGCAACTCTTTTGTATAACCCTTCTTGGGACTTGTGAAAATCTCTTCAAGTGTTCCTTCTTCAACTACTTCTCCATCTTTCATAACCATTATTCTGTCACACACATACTTTGTAGTAAGCAGGTCATGAGTTATAAAAAGCATGGATAATCCATAAGTTTCTTTCAGCTCTCTCAAAGCTTTTAAAACCCACATCTTAAGAGTAACATCAAGCATTGAAATCGGTTCATCAGCTATTATAAGGTCAGGCTCATTTAAAAGAGACCTGATAATAATTACCCGTTGTCTCTGACCACCTGAAAGTTGAGAAGGTTTCTTTTTACCGATAATTTCATAATCAAGGTTAAACTTTTTAAACAGATTTCTTATCCTTTCTTCATCTGGCACTATGTCAAGAAGCTGTTTTCTTATAGATAGGTATGGATGAAGAGAAGCAAGGGGATCCTGAAACATACAGGATATTCTATTACCTTTAAAGTCTATCTTCCCTTCATAAGGAATAAGACCAAGAACTGCCCTCCCAATAGTGGTCTTTCCAGAGCCACTCTGTCCAACTATTCCAAGAACTTCACCTTTTTTTAACGAAAAACTTACGTTCTTTACAGCTTTAACTTCCTCTGAAGAGAAAATCCCATCATTTTTAAAGGTAACCGAAAGATTTTTTACTTCAAGCAGCGCCAATTTTTCACACCTCCACATATATTTAGATTTTTAAGTTTACCTTAAATTTGATAAAAATGTTATCTCATAGTAAAACCGCATTTCCTTTCAAGAGGTAAAAATGTTTGAACAGGTAAAAAGGATTGTTATAAAAGTTGGAAGCCAGCTTTTAGCAGGAGAGGATGGATTAAACAGAAATTTTATAGATAAAATAGCAAATGAGCTATCCACAATAAAACAGCAGGGGAAAGAAGTTGTTCTTGTTAGCTCTGGAGCTGTTCTTGGAGGAATAAAACTTTTAAACTTTAAAAGAAAGCCAAAATCTATTCAGGAGAAGCAAGCACTTTCAGCCATAGGACAACCATACCTTATGGCAGAATATACAAAAGCTTTTGCAAAGCACGGAGAGAAAATAGCACAAATTCTCCTTACAGCTGAAGACTTAAGGTCAAAAGATAGATTTATCCACGCTAAAGACACTTTTAATTCTCTCTTTAAGTTGAAAGTAATTCCAATTGTAAACGAAAACGACACAGTTTCAGTTGAGGAGATAAAAATCGGAGACAACGATAACCTGGCAGCACACGTATCTGTCGTTGTAGAAGCAGACCTTTTAATAATGTTAACAACCACTAACGGAATATTTGATAAAGACCCAAACCTGTTTAGTGATGCAAAAAAGATAGATGTTGTTGACGACATAAATCAACTTCAACTTACATGCAACTTTAACGGAAAATCCTCCTTTGGGACAGGAGGTATGTGGACCAAGATAGAAGCAGCATTTAAAGCAGCAAGAAAAGGTATTCCTGTAATAATTGCAAACGGAAAGGAAGAAAACATAACCACCAAAATACTAAGCGGAGAGAAAAAAGGCACCCTTATTCTTCCTAAAAAGAAGCTTAAAGCAAAAAGTTACAGAATACTATACCTTGAAGAACCAAAAGGGAAACTCTTTATAGACAAAGGAGCGGAAAAAGCTGTTCTTGAAAAGGGAAAAAGCCTTCTACCCAAAGGCATAAAGAAAGTGGAAGGGGTATTTCATAAAGGAGACGTTGTATCTGTATTCTCAGAGGATGGAAAACTTCTATTCAAAGGCATAGTAAAATGCAACAGTACAGAACTCTCAGAGTTTAACAAAGAATGTATCCACCGAGACGATATGGTTTTTATTGATAGAATTGAGGATTAAAAGGATAACTGATATAATTCACCTTCAGCCGATAATACAAACAAAATTACAAGGAAGCAATGGAAAAAAAGACATTACCTATAACATATAACGAAATAGGGGAAACTCTTGAAAAATTTATTTTCCCCATTGGTGGTTCCTTTAAAATCTTTGACAACAATATGGAAGAGAGGTACTCTACCACCACCAATCCTTCTCCGGTATGCAACATAATAACAAAGAAAGTGCCTCAAGTGTGTCAAGAATTTATAAAAGAGATGTTTCAGGAAGCAAAAAAAAGTAAAGAACCTTTTACAGAAAAATGCCCAATAGGAAAACTCGTTTTTGTTATACCTCTTCGCATAGAAGAAACTTTCATAGGAGCCGCAATAGGCTCAATAGGTTTTGCAAGTTTTTCAAGAAGAAGAAGAAGAACACTAATTGAAATAGCAAAAAAGGCTAATATAGCAGAAGATAAAATTTTGAAAATTGCTGAAAATGAATTCCTAAACAGAAAATATGCAATATCAGAGCATCATAAAGATGTTTTTTTTAGAGAAATCAAGGGAAAAGATGGGCTGATAAACATTCTGAACCGTTTTATGAAAACTCTTGAAATAAAAATAGCCCTTAAGAAAATTAAACCTGAATGTAGATACACCTATGATATTGCAAACGCAATAGAATATATTGTGGCAGGTAATTTTTCACAAAAAGAAAACATCGAAGGAACAACAGAAGAAAAACTTATACTTCAGCTGATTGAACTTGCGAAAGAAACCTGCAGGGAACTGCTTGAAATTGCAATGTCAGAATCTATAAGATGGAAAGCTTATCATGATAACCTCACAGGTCTTTATAACAGATACGTTCTTGATGAAGAAATAAAAAAAATCAAAGAGTTAAAAATAGCACCTGTAGCTTTTATCCTGGTTGATATGGACAATCTTAAAAAGATTAATGATAAGTACGGTCATGAAATGGGAGACAAAGCAATATACGCAGTAGGACAGGCTTTAAAATCTGCTGTAAGAAGAAATGATGTGGTAACAAGAATCGGAGGAGATGAGTTTGTAATACTTCTCCCTGGAATTTCTGAAAGAGAAGCCAAAGAGATAATATCTCGTATAGAACAGAACGTAAAGAACGCAAGAAAGGATTTTCAGCTACCATTTGATCTTACAGTTTCTATCGGATATGAAATTATAGAGCACCCTGAAGAGGCTGATGAAGCGATAATAAAAGCCGACAAAAAAATGTACTCCTGTAAAAAATGTAAAAAAGAGGAGCAAAAGGATTAGTGTTCTTTAATTCTCACTTTTTTTATACGCTTTTTTTCAACATCTTCAATCTTAAGTTCAACATTATGGTATTTAATTACCTCTCCCTTTTTCGGAAATCTTCCAAGAGTTTTTAAAATAAAACCTGCTACCGTCACATAATCACCATCTACAGGAAGAGAAGTCTTTAAAAACCTGTTTACCTCCGCTATTTCTATATTACCATCCACAATTAAAGAACCGTCAGAAAGTTTTTTTACCTTTGATTCAAAACTTCCAAATTCATCATCAATCTTTCCAACAATTTCTTCAAGTATATCTTCAATTGTCACAATCCCGAGAGTGGAACCAAATTCATCAACAACAGCAGCCATCTGTGTTTTTGCTTTTTTAAACTCTTTCATAGCATCAAGCAGATTCATATACTCAGGAAGTATTAAAATAGGCCTCATAAATCTTTTAACCGAAGCATATTTATCGTCAACATCAAGAAGATCGGTAATAAGAATATAACCTACAATATCATCAAACCTCTCTTTATAAACAGGAAGCTTGGAAAAGCCAGTTTTATTAAACAGTCTTAAAGCTTCCTTAACTCTTGAATTTAAATTTACAGCAACAACATTAACAAGAGGAACATAAATATCTCCAAGGGTTTTCTCCTTTAAACGTAAAACATTTTTAAGAATTTTTCTCTCTGTTTTCTCAAAAGCGGAACGAGAAGCACTTTCCACAAGAAGCTCAAGCTCCTCCTTTGTCACAAACGGATTTTTAGTTGATCTATCTCCAACAAGGTCGGTTAAGAGCTTAGCAACAAAAGTAACCAGCATTCCAAGAGGTCTAAAAATCCTGTGAAAAAAATAGAGAGGATACACTATTTTAAATGCTATTTTATCTGAATACTTTTGAAATAAACTTTTTGGTATAAGTTCTCCAAAAGTTATAGTTAAAGGAGTAAGAGAAATAACAGTAAAAAGTTCAGGATATTCTCTAACAAATGGATAAATATCTGCATAATATGACACTATATAGGTTGTAAATAAAGTAGCAGCCGTAACCGTTGCTACATTCGTTCCAATTAACGTCGTTGCAAGTATCTTTTCAGGTTCTTTTAAAAGTTCATTTAATAGAACAGCTGCTCTATCACCTTTTTTCAATCTCTTTTTAAGTTCAACTCTGCTAACAGAAATAATCGCTATCTCACTTCCTGAAAAAAACGCCTCAAAAGCGATACAACAAAAAATAGCCAGAATATAAAAAATACTCACGTTTTCTCCACAATAAGAGATTTAATTCTATTCCCTTCCATCTTCTCCACTTTTATCTTCAAACCACACCAATTTATCTCATCACCTTCAACAGGAATTCTGTCAAGAATTCTCATAACAAGACCACCTACCGTATCAACATCCTTTTCCTCTTCAGTTATTTCATCAATACCAAAAAAATCCTTAAAATCTTCTATACTCACACTTGGATCAACCCTGTATCTGTTAGTCCCTATCTTCTCAAAATCCCTATCGCCAATATCTTTTTCATCAGGAATTTCCCCTATTAAAGAAGAGAGAATATCATCAAGGGTAACTATTCCAACCGTATTACCATACTCATCAACAACCACAGCAAAGTGTCTTTTACTTTTTTGCATCTCCTCAAGAAGAACATCTATCTCTTTAAATTCCGGGACAAAAAACGGCTCATCAATAAATTCTGAAACAGGCTTCTCAAAATCCTCCTCTTTCAACTGAAGAGGAATTATTCTTCTTGTAAAGAGAATACCCTTAATATCATCAAGGCTTTTACCGTAAACAGGTATTCTTGAAAACCGTTTCTCTTTTATTTTTTCAATAGCTTCCTTAACTTTCATATTTGCAGGAAAAGCAAAAACCTCATGCTTTGGAACCATTATCTCCTTAACATCGCTATCATCAAGGTCAAGTGTTCTGTCTATAAGCTCCTTCTCCTCTTTGGCAATAATACCTTCCTTTGCCCCTTCTTCCACCAAAATCATAAACTCTTCATCAGAAACTACACTCTGTTCACTAAAAAGCTCAATACCAAAGGGCTTAAGAAGGAGCGAAACAAAACCAAGAAGCACTATCCTTACAGGGGAAAGAAGCAGAGAGATAAATTTTATAAACCTTACAATAAAAAACGCATACTTCTCATTATATTTAACAGCAAATGTCTTAGGAGTCACCTCTCCAAAAATAAGAAGGGTAATAACCGAGAAGGGAACCGCATAAGCAACCCCTTTTTCTCCAAAAAGGTCTATAAAAAGAAGGGCTGCCGTAGAGGAAATGGCAATATTTACCATCTCATTACCTATAAGTATGGTAGCTATAAGTTCAGCAGGATCTTTCAAGAAGTTATATATATCCTTGGCAATCTTATCCCCTGAAAGAGCAAGCCTTTCCACCCGCAATTTATTAAGGGAGAAAAAGGCAGTTTCAGAAGCGGAAAACAGGGCAGAAAGCCCTATAAGAAACAGAAGAATAAGAATTTCTACAAAAACTGCACTACTACTGCCAGGGTCCATCCTTTAATTTTCCTTATGGTGAATCATCTTATTTATTATAAAGTTCTGAATGGCTGTAATAAGATTATTTGTAAACCAGTATAAAACAAGACCGGCAGGAAAGTTTGCAAACATAAAAGTAAACACAATAGCCATAATATAGAAAATCTTTTGCTGTTCAGGGTTAGCCGTTGGTGTCATCTTTTGCTGAAGAATCATTGAAAGTCCCATAAGAATAGGAAGCATATAGGTTGGGTCAGGGGTAGAAAGATCTTTAATCCATAAAAAACCTGCACCTTTAAGCTCAACTGCATTCAGGAATATCTCATAAAGTCCAAAAAACACAGGAATCTGAAGAAGCATAGGAAGGCAACCACCCATAGGATTTACACCGGTTTCCTTATAAAGCTTCATCATCTCTTCATTAAGCTTTTTAGGGTCCTCAGAATACTTCTTCTTAATCTCTTCCATTTTAGGTGCAAGCACCTGCATCTTTTTCATAGACTCATAACTTTTATGAGTAAGCGGATGCATTAAAAGCTTTATGATAAGAGTAAGAACAATTATTACAAGACCGTAATTAGGAATAAAACGATGTAAAAACAGGAAAAATTTAAGAAGAGGTTTTGCAAGAAAACCGAACATTCCAAAATCTATGGCTTTATCCATTCCAAGTTTTTCAAGCTGTGAAAGCTCTTTCGGACCCAAAAATGCTTTATAGGAAGCTATCCTGTTTTTTACAATAGATGAACCATTTAAAGATGTTATATCAACTGAAAAGCTGTTATCCTTCACTGCCATTAAAAAATACTTGTCTTCTTCACCTGCCCATCTTACAGATGGAAAAGATATATTTTTAAGCTTCTTAATATCTATCCGCTCCACCTTTCCATCTGAAAGCTCAACCACAGGTCCTATATGTCCCATCCTGGATGTATGGGCTTCATTCACCTTTATGTCCGGTCCCACCAACACAGAAAGTTTAGCACCTTCAAGAGATTCCTTCACATCAATAGCATAAGTATCTGGATAAAAGGTAAACTGCTTTCTAAAAATCCTTCCGTCAGAAAGTTTTCCCTCAAGTGTAAGAATCTCTTTCTCCTTTTCAACTTTAACAGAAAGAGAAGAAGAGGAAAGCTCCATAGAAAGTAGTTGTGTTGTAGTATCCTTACTATCTGCAACGGTTGTTAAAGGATATACTCCCAACTTTTTAGCCTTATCAGAAACAAGCTCAGCTCTATACTTTTTCACATAAAAACTTCTTATGTTACCATTAATAGTAGAAATTGTTACAGTGTAAAGAGGAGTATCAACTTTAACAACTTTTCCCTCACCTTTAACAGAAGGAAAATCTATAAGTTTTTGTGAACTATTTTCTGTTTTTACAACTTCAACTGTTTTATTTGCAGCAGCAACATTTTCAGGTTTTTTATTTAGCCTGCTAAAGATAGCAAACATCAAAAATGTAACAGCAACAACCTGTATGATGAGTATCAACTTATTATTCTGCCCTTTATCAGAACCTGCCATCGTCACCAACTCCTATCGCAATAAAATTTTAGACTCTTAAGGATAATCTACACCGCCTTTAGAAAAAGGGTTACATCTTAACACTCTCCAGAAAGCTTTCAGACTTCCTTTTAACACACCGTATTTTTCAATGGAAAGGATAGCATAATCGGAGCAGGAAGGATAGAAACGGCAACTCTTAGGAAGAATTGGAGAAATTAACCTCTTATAAGCTTTTATTAAAGATATAACTATCTCTCCAAGCATTCTCTCTACCTTATTATCAATCCAGCTCTTTCTGCAAGTTTTAAAAAATCCCTTTCCACATCCTTATAGGATGCATTTTTAATACCCTTTCTCGCAATTAAAACTATATCACAGGGGCGGAGTTTATGTTTGTTAAGTCTAAAAACCTCTTTCATAAGCCGCTTTGCTCTGTTTCTATCAACCGCCTTTTTTGAAAATCTTTTAGAAGCTATAAATCCTGCCCTTGAAAAACCTTCCTCTTTTAAAAGAAAATAAAGAGCCACGGTGGAACCACCAAGGCTCTTTCCGTATTCAAACACTCTTTTATATTCAGCACTTTTTTTTATCCTTTCCTCTTTTGATAAGGAAAAGCTTATCTTCTCTTCCACTCGTCACTTACCGTCAATTTCTTACGCCCTTTCTTTCTCCTTCTTCTGAGAATCTCTCTCCCTGTCTTGCTTTTCATTCTTGCTCTAAATCCGTGAACCCTCTTACCGTGTATTCTACTTGGCTGATATGTTCTCTTAGTTGACAATTTACACCTCCTAACATTCCTTTAACCTTAAATTAATCACTCAAAAACAAAATGCTCAAATTGTAGAAGGAAATTATATGCAACATTTACGGTTTGTCAAAAAAGAAAACAAAATGCTAATATTTAAAGGAAATTTCCACAACAGGAAGTCAAATAATGGAAGGATCAAATACACTAAATACAAACGTAAAAACCCCTGCTGGTCTGTTTCACGTCCAAACAGAACTTTACAGCAGCTCAAACAAAATAGTCACAATAATATTTCTCAAAGGTGAAACCTTTCTCAGAATAGAACACACGCCTGGAGAAAGTCCCGATACAGAGATAAAAGATATTCATAAATCTATCGTTAACAGACTTTCTCTTCTAATAAACCACTCCATTACCAGAGAAAAAATCAAGGAACTTTTAATAAAAACAACAGGTTTAGAAAATGTTAAATTCATAGAAGAATGTTTTCAATTAAAAAAAGAAAACAATGAATTGAAACAGTTTTCAAAACTCTACCTTTCAGGATTACCAGTTCCTCCCGGTGTTGCTGTTTTTGAAAGAGCCTGTTGGGATGAGATAGATATCGCTGCGAAAAAAATTAAGATAGACAAAACAGCTCCAATTATCATAAAAGAACTGGAAACAGATTCTGGTGCCAGAATAGTAGAAAATCTTCATAAACTAAAAGAAAACCTTAAAGAAATAAAGAAACCTTTTATAATTTTAAACGGGAAAGCTCTCTGCAAAACGAAAAGTTCAGGATTCATTCTTACTTTTGACCCTCTAAGTGAGGAGAAAGTTGTAATAATTGAAAGCACTCTGGGAATAGGAGGTATTCTCAACACACCCAAACAGTATCTTGACAAATTCAGAGTTGATAGGGAAACTTTTGAGTTCTGGCGAATAAAAAAGGAAATTATAAAAAAGCAGCTCAAGCTAACCATAAGAAAAGGTAATATCTTCACTGAAACAGTAGCCGATGAAAGAGAACTAACATCAAGCCTCTCCGACGAAGAGATTCTAAAACTAACAAAACTCGCCCTATCACTTGAAAAAAATTTCTCAAAGCCGATAAAAATAGCTTTTCTGATTACAGAAGAAGATGAAATTCTATTCCTCACCGCTTCTACTATCACACCAAAAGAAAAAAGGGAAATTTTAAGAAAAGTAAGTTCCCTTGAAGAACCATTCTCATACCCAACGGGAACCAAAATTCTTATAGAAATTGGAACAGTAGAAGAAGGGAAATTGTGCAATCTTATACCTTCAAGTGGCGTGCTTATAAAGGCAGAAAACTTCTCGCTTTTAGAGTTTAATCCCCTTTTGCTCTATATAGCTGAACTCATATTTCCAAAACTTGTAATAGTTAATTCAAACAAAAAAGATTTTGTTTCCGTAATAAAATCTGCGAGAGAAAAAGGGTTTACAAATATCTACATAGCTTCTTCTTTAAAAGATATACCTCCTGATATTCCTTACTTTAAAGAAGTAGAATCACCATTTATAGCCGGGAAAACATTTAAAGGAACGCTGGGAAAACTTTTCACCGGGTACAAAGATACACTTTCATCAAATCTATCTCTTGTAAGAGAACTAATATCGTCAGGATTTGACTTTATAAGTGCACCTGCTGACGAAATAAACACATTAAAGAAGCTAATAGCTTCTGAAGAGAAAGCCCTGCTCCTTAAAATGGCACGTAAATTCCTTCTTCTTAAAGAAAGAATCTGAAATCAGCAAAACTCCTTATTTTTAAAGCTTGCAAAAGGTATTTTTATACAGAAAGATCTGTCTGCAGGAAAATTTCAACCCCACACCTTGACAAATCCAGATTTTGAATGTAAATATTGCGTGCTTTCCCGCAAAAAATTTTTTCAGGAGGTAAAAATGGAAACAGTAAAACTGCAGGCTACCCTGAGAAAGGGAACAGGAAAAGGGGTAGCAAGAAAACTACGCAGGGAAGGCCTTCTTCCAGCTGTAATATACGGCGGAGGAAGACCGGAAGCTACACCTATCGCTATAAAAGCAAGCGATATCAAGAAAATCAAACACCACTCAGGGCTTATCTATATCGACCTTGAGGGTGAAGAGAGAGTTTGTATTCTGAAAGATATTCAGTACAACTATCTTGGAGATGTTCCTCTCCATGTTGACTTCCACGAAGTAACTTTCGGTGAAGTTATAACCACCACTGTTGAAATTGAATTCGTTGGAACACCTGTTGGAGTGAAAGAGGAAAACGGTGTCCTTGAAATCTTCTTAAGAGAAGTTGAAATTGAAACTCTTCCAAAATCTATCCCGGAAAAGCTTGTTGTTGACATTTCCAACCTTCATGCAGGAGACGCACTTCACGTAAGTGATATTCCTGTGCCTGAAGGTGTTAGAATCCTTGAAGACCCAGAAACAGCCGTTGTTGTTGTTTCTGAGCAAGAGGAAGCTCCTGCTGAAGAAGAATCTGAAGAAGAGGCTTCTGAATAGTCATGGTAAAACTGGTGGTTGGACTTGGCAATCCTGGAAAAGAGTATGCCAAAACAAGGCATAACGTTGGATGGATGGTTCTTGACAAAGTAGCAAATCAATTTGAAGAGCCGTTTTCAAAGGAGAAATTTAAAGGAGTAATTGCTGAAATCCAATCGCCACACGGAAAAGTTATACTGCTAAAACCTTTAACATACATGAATAGGAGCGGTGAAAGCGTCGCCGAAGCTGTAAAGTTTTACAAACTAAATCCAGAAGAGATTCTTGTGATCTCTGACGACCTTGATATGCCTGTCGGTAAAGTAAGGATGAGAAAAGAGGGAAAGCACGGCGGGCACAGAGGGCTCATGTCAATAGAGGAAAAACTCGGCAGCAGCCGCTTCCCGAGAATAAAAATCGGGATAGGAAGACCAGAAAGAAAAGAGATGGTCGCAAATTATGTACTGCAACCATTTTCTAAAGAGCAACTGCCGATTATAGAGATGGCAATTGATGAAGCTACCAGATGGGTAACCGAGATAATAGATGGAAAACCGATAGAAGCAAAAACATGTAGTTTCTAAGCCAATTTTAACGGAGGTAAAGATGAGGGAATACTATTATGAGACAGTTTATATAATGAGACCCACTCTTTCTGAAGAGGAAGTAGAAAAAGTGATGGAAAAGGTTTCTGGTGCTGTAGAAAAGTTTAACGGAGAAATAATCCACACAGAAAAATGGGGTAAAAAACAGCTTGCATACCCTATCAATGACTATCCAATGGGATACTACGTTTTACTTCACATCAAGACAAACGAAAGAGATTTTGTAAAGAATCTGGAAAACTTCTTTAGAATTAACGAGGATATAATCAGGTTTCTCTCATTCAGAATAAAACCGTCTGAAGTTAAAGGATTAAAAAAGGAAGAATCCAAACCTAATTCTGAGGAAGCAAATGGCTAATTTAAATAAAGTCTTTCTCGCAGGAAGACTCACCAGAGACCCTGAACTTCAGCATACAAGTCAGGGAACGCCGTTCACAAGATTTACAATAGCCGTAAACAGAAGCTACAAAGACCGAAACGGCAACTGGCAGGAAGAAACATCTTTTATAGATATTGTTGTATGGGGAGATGCAGCAGACAGAGCCGTTAGCAGATTTAACAAAGGAACAGAAGTTTTAGTAGAAGGACGTTTAAGACAGTCTTCCTGGGAAACTGACTCAGGAGAAAAGCGTTCAAAAATAGAAGTTGTAGCTGACAGAGTTCAACTTCTTTCCCAACCTGGAGGAAAAGGTTCTGAAAGTTCGGAAGAGATTGATGACATTGAATTTTAAGGAGGTTAAAAATGGCTGAACAGAGAAGATTTATCAGAAGAAAGAAATACTGCAAATTTTGTGCTCAAAAGATAGAAAAAATAGATTATAAAAATGTTGAACTTTTAAAGCCTTTCATTAGTGAAAGAGGAAGAATCATTCCAAGAAGAATATCCGGAGTTTGCTCTAAACATCAAAGACAACTTGCAAAAGCTGTTAAAAGAGCAAGACACCTTGCATTATTACCGTTTGTTAAAGTGGACTAATGAACAGGTATAAAGTAACCTTTGTGATTTTAATTCTCATATGTGTTGCAGGTTTTACACTTGGAAGGGAGTCCCTGGCACCCTTTGGATGGGGACTTTCCCTGTTTATTCCTGCAGCTATATATACAGGGATAAAAAACGAAGGAATTGTTCCTGTTTCTTTTGTATCGGTTGCAGGAATCGCTGCTGTCTTTTTACTATCCGGCTGGGAAACAGCTTTAAGTATAGCAGAGATGGCACTTCCAGGATATTTACTTACAGGAGCTATAAAAAAAGGTATAAAAGATGGAAGGCTTGCACTACTCTTAACATTGTACTTTTACCTTGTCAGTATTGCTGAGGATTTTCTGTTTGGACCACCTAAAGATTTTACCGCCATTCAAACTATACTCCCCTTTAGGTGGGGTATTTACTTTTTCTCTTCAGCATTTTTTGCAGTGATAGTTATAGGAACAGTAGCTGTAATAGGAAAGGAGAAAATTAATTTCAAAAACATAAATTTTGGCGCCATTCCTGTAGTAATATTCATTTTAGGCGGAATTCTATCCCTGATTAAATGGTTACCAGAGCTTCAAATCATTGGAGCCAATTTAACAATAGCAACAGTAGGTTTTTTCTTGATACAAGGATTTGCTGTTACAGTCTCACTTATAGACAGACTGGGAACATTTTCAAGACTTGTTATTTTTTTTGTAGCAATAATTTTTCCTTTAATAGCCCTGCTCATTGTAAGTCTTATGGGGCTTTTTGATTTCTGGTTTGACTTTAGAAAACTTAAAGGAGGTAGAACATGAAAGTTATACTCATTAAAGATATGGAAAATCTTGGAAAGGTCGGTGAAATAGTAGAAGTGAAAGATGGATATGCAAGAAACTATCTGATACCTCAGGGGATAGCTCTCCCAGCTACAGATTCCAACGTAAGAAAAGTTAAAAACGAAATAAACGCTCTCAAGAAAAAAGCTGCAAAGCAGCTTGAAAGATTTAAAGAACTTGCTGAAAAACTTTCATCTGTAAGAGTCACAATAAAACATGAAGCTGGTGAAGAAGGTAAACTGTTCGGTTCTGTTACTACCTCTCAGATAGAGAAAGCTCTCAATGAAGCAGGATTTGATGAGATTGAAAAGAAACAGATAATACTTGAAAAGCCTATAAGAGAAACAGGCACTTACGACGTGAAAATCCATCTGTTCCAGGATATTGAAGCTACAATTACAGTTGATGTAGTTCCACTTAAAAAAGACTAACTTCCAAAGGGCTGCCAGTCAGCCCTTTCTCTCATAAAACCTGCACATTCTGACAATCGGACAGTTTTCACAAACAGGCTTCTTCCTGCAAAATTCCTTACACTCTCTAACAATTAATGCATGAAATTCATTATAGATAGTAATATCTGCGGGAATATTTCCCTCAATAATTTTACGTAATTTATCGTAATCTATTTTTTCACTATCAATTAGCCCGAGTCTATAGAACAAACGTTTCGTATAAGCATCAACAACAAAAATCGGTTTACTAAAAGCATAAAGGAGTATTGAATCGGCCGTCTCTTTTCCTATACCTTTTAAGGAAAGCAGTGTTTCTCTCAAACTGTAATTAGACAACTTTGAAAGTGATTCAAATCCCCCACTTTCAAGAAGAAAACGAGAGAAAATTTTAAGTCGCTCGGCCTTCTGATTATAAAAACCTGCAGGACGTATCAAACTTTTTAGAATATCTGAATCAAGCTCTAAAATCCTCTCTGGAGAAAGATAGCCATGAACTTTTAAATTTCTTATAGCTTTCTCAACATTGCTCCATGAAGTATTCTGAGTCAAAATAGCACCTACACAAACCTCAAATCTATCGTCTGCCGGCCACCAATTTTGAGGACCGAAAAATTTAAAAAGAACTTCATAAACATTTAAGAACATAAATATCTCCTGTTTTTCCGAATAAAATGAAAACCAAAATTTGCTAAAAATAGATTTCTGTCCTAAATTTATAAGCAGCGGTTAAGAGCTGTCTGTGTTCATCGCATTCATATTCCGTGTGAAGAGCGGGTTTTCATGCCCGCTCCTTTTTATTTAATCTAACAAAATTTAGGAGAAAGTCATGAACGAGGAAAGAGTTTCCCAAATTATAGAAAAAGTAAAAGAACTTTTGATACCCATTCTTGAAGAAGGTGGCTTTGAACTTATTGACATAGAATTTGTAAGAGAACCTATTGGATGGGTTTTAAGAATATATGCGGACAGAGAAACTGGCGGAATCACAATAAACGATTGCCAGTGGATAAGTGAAAGGATAGGAACGGTTCTTGATGTTGAAGATGTGATACACCATCCTTACAACCTTGAAGTTTCATCGCCAGGACTTGATAGACCGTTAAAAACACGGAAAGATTTTGAAAAACAGATAGGAAATGTAGCAAAGATTAAAACAACAGAGCCTTTAGATAACCAGAGAAACTTTAAAGGAGAGATTGTTACAGCTTCTGAAAAAAGCGTAACTATACACGATGTTTCAAGAAACGCAGAGGTTGAAATACCTTTTGAAAAGATTAAAACGGCAAAACTCGACCTTGATGCTCTTTTTAACAAGTAAATAAGGAGGACAATAATGGAAAGTCTTGGTAAAACAATTGAAATGCTGTGTAAAGAGAAAGGAATTTCAAAAGAGGATGTTATTGAAGCTGTAAAAACAGGAATTATAAATGCAGCAAAAAAGGCCGGATATAAAGGAAATCTTGTTGTTAAAATAGATGAAGATGGAAAAGATTTCGGCATTTTTCAGGAGAAGGTAGTTGTTGAAAATGTGGAAAATCCTGATTATCAGATAACACCTGAAGAAGCGAAAGAGGTTACCGGAGAAGAGAAAAAGTTAGGAGACAAAGTTCTTGTCGAAATTAAAGCAGAAGAACTTGGCAGAATAGCTGCAAAAGCTGCTGCTCAGGTAATTCATGAAAAGATAACAGAAGCTGAAAGAAAAGCGCTTTACGACTACTACAAAGAAAAAATAGGAGATATTATCTCCGGTACAGTAAAGCAAATTTTAAAAAACAGAGACATAGTTATAGACCTTGGGAGAGTTGTCGGCATTCTTCCAAGGGAAGAGCAAATTCCGAAAGAAAGATACAACCTTGGAGACAGAATTAGAGCATACATTTACGACATCGTTTTTGATTACAGACAGTATAAGAAAAGAGCCAAAAGCAGGATAGGAGATTACTCTCCTCCTTACGTTATTCTCTCAAGAACTCATCCAAAGTTTATTAAAAGACTTATGGAAATAGAAATTCCAGAAGTTACAGAAGGACTGGTTGAAATAAAGGCGGTGGCAAGAGAACCTGGCGTGAGAGCAAAGGTTGCTGTTGACACTAAAGAGGAACACATAGATCCTGCAGGTGCATGTATAGGAGTTAAAGGTAACCGTATTATGCCAATCAGGAGAGAACTTTCAGGAGAAAAAATAGAAATCATAAGATGGACAGATGACATAGCAGAGCTTGTTGCAAGAGCCCTTTCTCCTGCAAAAGTACTTCATGCAGAAAGCTACGAAGATGAGGATGGAGAATTGAGAGTTGAAGTTGTTGTTCCTGATGACCAGTTATCTCTTGCTATTGGAAAACATGGAGTAAACGCAAGACTTGCATCAAAACTTGTAGGACAAATTGTAGGAATAGATATAATAAAAGAATCCGACTTTAAGAAAATCCAGGAACTTGAAGCTTTAGATGCAGAAGAATAAAATGCCTGAAAGAGTATGTGCAGCCTGTAGAAAAAAAGGGGAAAAAGAAGAGTTTATTAGATTTGTTGAATTTAATGGACTTCCCGTTCCGGATATAAAAAATCGTCTTCCGGGACGGGGGTTTAATGTTTGTCCATCAAAAAAATGTATATCAATTTTTATAAAGAAACGGTTTGGAAAAGAAGTGAATCAGGATAAGGTTATAGAAGAAACGGTTAAACAACTCCAGAACTACGCACTTTCACTTCTTTCCATCGCCCACAAATCAAGAAATACCGTTATCGGACAGGATAATGTAAAAAACCTAAAAAAGCGTTCAGGCACACTTATTCTTGCCTCAGATTTAAGCGACAAAACCGCCGTATCTCTTGAAAAAAGTTTTAAAAACAGCTTCAGACTGCCTTTTAACAAGGAAGAGCTTGGAAAAGTTATAAAAAAAGATTCTCAAATAGGTGTTATATACATTAAACCCTGTGGAATAGAAGAAAAATTAAAAAGAACCTTACAAAAACTCAAGCAAATAGAAAAAACTTAAGATATAATATTAGAAAATGGAGACCGGTAAATGAAAGAAAGAGATATCCTCGCCTTTGGTTCCATAGTTATAGACAATCTTCTAATAGTCAACAAATTTCCTGCACTAAATGAAACTATTCAGGTAGAAAAATACAGATACACTTTCGGAGGAGCTGGAGCAAATGTAGCTGTTGCTGTTTCAAGACTTGGTGGTAAAAGTGGAATATTTGCAGTTTCCGGATACGATTTCAAAAAAATGGGATATGAAAAGTGTCTAACAGAGCAGCTTGTTGATATAAGAGGTGCGATATTTACAAAAGAATTTCCTATGGCAAGAAGCTTTATTGTAAGTAAAGAGAACAGTGAAGACCAGATTCTTTACTACTATGAAAAAAAGAAAAGAACCGTTCAACTGCTTTTTGAAAACAGAAATTTAGCCGAGAAATTATCAAAAGATTATAAAATTCTCCACTTCTCAACGGGCCACTTTGAATTTTACAAAGCTTTTCTTGAAAAGCATAAGACAAAACATCTTATCAGCTTTGACCCCGGACAGGAAACGTTTTCATACCCTTATAGAGTGGTAAGGCTTCTCAAATACACAAACATTCTTTTCATGAATAATCACGAAGCTAAGAGAATCAAAGAAGTGCTAAAAATCAAAAGTATAAAACAATTAAGAGGACCATCCCTTATATGTGTATCTCTTGGAGCTGAAGGCTCAATTATTCTTTATAAAGAAAAAGTTTACCGCATTCCGGCTGTAAAACCTTCAAAAGTAATAGACCCAACAGGAGCTGGAGACTCTCACAGAGCTGGATTTTTAGTGGCTCTTCTAAAAGGTTATGACATAAAAACTGCAGGCAGAATCGCTTCAACAGTTGCATCATTTACAATAGAAGCAGAAGGAGCACAAACAAGCTTACCAACCTGGGAAAAGGTAGTAAGACGGTATGAACACTTTTTTAAAGAACCGTTTCCCGAACCTTCAACATCGTGGAAGGAAACAGAAAAAGAACTTCTGTCAAGAAACTAATCCTGCCTCTCTATACCAGAAGGCAGCTTTTGGTTTATCTCCTATCTCTTCATATATTTTCGCTATTGTCTCTTTAATATTTCTCTCCTCTTCAGGTTTTAAAGAGTAATTTTTTAAAGAATCAATAAGAAAACTTAATGCATCACTGTGCTTTCCCATAAAAGAGTAAGCAGAAGCTATAAGAGAAATAGCTCTGAATCTGACCTCTGGATACTCCAAACATTCCTTGGCCAGAGCCACCGCCTTTTCATAGTTTCCAAGCCCAAGCATAGCTTCTGCCATAGAAATTTTATGAATTGAACCGTTAAGCCTCCCGCTTGTTTGAGCTATTTCAGAGTCTGAAACAGAATATTTAGATTCTTCAGTTTCATCCAAACGCAACAATTCCTCATCTGCATCTTCATCTTCACCTTCATCAACAACTGAAAACAGAGAGGAAAGAATATCCTCAGAAGAAGGAATATCAGAAACCGGCTTTTCAAACTCATAGTCCATTGCTTCTGGATGTTTCGCTAAAAGTTTACCTTTCAATTTTTCAGCAAGAGAGGCATCAATTTTTAAAATATTCTCTATGGTTTCAAAGGCTTCCTCTATCTCTCCAACCTCAATGTCTCTCAAAACAGAAACCACCCACTTTAGCTTAGGATCTTTTAAAGAAAGGATAACCTTATCAACATCATCAACATTCCCATTATTTATAAACTCTCTCACCGCATTATGAATAAAATCAACATTCTGCTGATTGCTTAAAACCAAACCTTTCAAAATCTTGTATCTAAAATTGGAATCTTCTACTTTCGGAACTATTTCCGAAATTTTGGTATCAACAACATCGCTTTGCTTTATCTCCCGCGCTCTCAAATAGCAATCAATAGCTTCCCTATATTTTGACAGAGAAGCAAACATACTTCCTGCCATCATGTAGTTTTTATAAGCTTCCTCCAAATAACCATAAGATTCAAGAATCTCCCCATAGAGCTTATAAAAGGTAGGATGAGAATGTTTATCTATAAAATACTCTATCTGTTCCTTTAGTTTTGAAGCATCTCTTCCTTCCTTTAAAAACTCTTTTAAAAGTCCAAGAAAAACATTAAAAGCTTCAAAATAAAGATTTTTTTTCACATAAGCATTCGACAGAAGCTTTGCTGCCTTAATATTGTAAGGATCATATTTTAAAGCTTTTTTTAAAAAAGCTATTGCTGAAGAGTAATAACCGTTCTTCAACTTCTCTTCTGCATAGTTTATAAGAAAAGCAACCGCTTGTTCCTTGTTACCTATTCTAATCAAAGCATCCACATACTGATTTATAACAGAAGTGTTTATTTCCCCCTTACTTATCAATTCTTTCCCATAAGAAACTATCTTAAGATAATTTCTTTCCTTAACCGCTTCCCTGAATAGCTCCTCTACCGTCTTTTTCCTGAAAAAATCGGAAAAACCCACCAGGCCTCCACAACAAAAAAATCAAATTCAGAAAAATCCACTCAAATAATTATACAACAACACTCCAACAGATTTTTTATTTCAAATTTTTCAATTTTTCTAAGAAAAGATCCTTTCAAGAAAGAAGGCAACCACTTTTTTTTCATCAATTTCACTTTTAAGAAGTTCAGAAGCCATACTTAAATACTTTTCAGGAATGTGTGCATTTTTTATTTCATCAGCCAGATCTGAAATGGTATAACCTTTAAATTTCTCTTTCTTAACTTTTGAAAGAGCTTTAATTTTATACATTCTACTCTTCTCTCTTTCAGAAACAAGGCTGACAGCTGTTCCTTCTCTACCGGCCCTTCCAGTTCTTCCTATCCTATGAACGTAAATCTCAGGATTCTCCGGTAGTTCATAATTAATTACCATCCCAACATCTTTAACATCTATTCCTCTGGCTGCAACATCCGTAGCCACAAGAACCTTAACTCTTCCCTTTCTAAAGGCATTCATAACATTTTCTCTTTGCCTTTGAGTTAAATTACCATGAATCGCTCTTGCTTCTATACCTTTATTCTGAAGACTTCTTTCAAGATCAGCAGCATCTTTTCTCGTCTTAACAAAAACAATAGTAGTTTCTTTCCTGTTTTCTTTCAAAAGCTTCTCCAGAGCTTTCAGCTTATCACCACTTTTCACAAAAATTATCTTCTGATTAACCTTTGGAGTAATAAGGGATTTTCCAACTCTTACAGTTTTATAATTACTTTTCAAATAGCGAGAAATCAGCTTTTTTATTTCAACCGGTAAAGTTGCTGAAAAAAGCATGGTTTGTCTTTCAACGGGAGTCTTCTTCAAGATATACTCTATATCCTTTATAAAACCCATATCAAGCATCTGGTCAGCTTCATCAAGAACAACAAACCGTACACCAGAAAGATCAAGAACTCCTCTATCTATAAGATCTTTAACCCTTCCTGGTGTTCCAACAAGCACGTTACACCTGCCACTTTTAAGAAGAGATATCTGTTTCCCTATAGAAACTCCACCATATATTGAATATATGCCAAGTCTTCGTTTCTTAGCTATAGATGAAAGTTCATCTGAAACCTGTAAAGCAAGCTCCCTCGTAGGAACAAGAATAAGAGCTTTTACACCTTTCACATTTTTTAACTTTTCTATTATAGGAATCCCAAAAGCAGCAGTCTTACCAGTTCCCGTTTGAGCCTGCCCCACAATATCACAGCCTTCAAGAGCTAAAGGTATAGCTTCCTTCTGTATAGGTGTTGGCTCCTTAAATCCTCTCTCCTCTAAAGAAGCCTGAACATCACTACTTAAATCTTTAAATGAAAAACTCATAACTGTATATCTCCTTAAATTCAGATTTAGTTCTAACACTTTAGTTAATTTATCTTATATTGTAAAGTTAAAATAAAAATCGCCACAGCAATGCCGCCGTTTCAGACATCACCGTGGCGATGCTAATCTATTATCTTACGTTTATTTTTCTTTTCTACTTTTTATTCTTTTTCAACATCAACAGCTTTTAAACCTTTATCAGTTTCTGTAATGTTAAAAGAAACTCTTTCACCCTCTTCAAGGGTTTTAAATCCATCTCCAGAAATCCCTGTGTAATGAACAAAAACATCCTGACCGTTGTCGGCTGTAATAAAGCCGTACCCCTTCTTAGAATCAAACCACTTAACTGTTCCTGTAAGCTTCTCCATGCGTCCTAACCTCTCTAAAATGTTGTTGTAAATAAAAAAAGCCCTGAAGGCAGAAACGGCATGCCTTCAGGGCTTTAAAGTTCTTAAAGTTCAATCAAGTCCCTGATACTAATGCAATAGCACTTCTTAAGGGATATCCCTTAAAACTTCCAAGGTTCAAAACCTTAAAAGTAGCTAAAAAACTGCTTCCGCAAACTGCCTTCAAAACAACCTTTGAAAGTAATTTTATACATATATCTAAAAAAGTCAAGAAGTAAAGACAGAAATTTCCAGAATCACCTATTGAATTTTCTATTTTAAATGTTAAATTTTTGAAGTCAAAATATGGGGAATAACCGATTTCTGGTGGAGGAATAAAATGGCTAAAGAAAAATTTGAAAGGACCAAACCCCACAAGAACGTGGGAACTATAGGACACGTAGACCATGGTAAGACAACACTA
>NZ_FZOB01000009.1 GCF_900188395.1 Desulfurobacterium atlanticum
GGTATGAATGGGAGAACGCCTTTTGAGGTTTTAAAGAGTAAGTTGGATTGTTTGTTTAATCTTAATGTTGCTTGTTTCCCTGTTGTGCTGCTTGAGGATGTTTTTGTGGTGGCTAATAGGCTGGGGGTATTGGAAAAGGGTGGGGAGAATGTGCTCACCCCCTACCTAATAAGTTAAATTACAAAAAAAATTTAGGTTTAGAAATCAAAAAAACTCACAAAACTTAACAAATCATGTTTTTCTATATTTTGAATAGTCCCGTTTTTTATTAAAAAAACTGTATCAGCTATAGAATCAACCACAGCAGGTGAGTGAGAAATAAATAAATAGCCAATATTAAACCGCTCCTGGATTTCAAGAAAAAGATTAATTATTTGAGACTGAACCGAAACATCAAGAGCAGATGTTGGCTCATCTGCTACAATAATTTCAGGTTTCATAACAATGGCCCTTGCTATTGCCACTCTCTGTCTCTGACCTCCTGAAAGCTGATGGGGATAAAAGTTAAGAACAGAAAAAGGAAGCCCGACAAGAGTAACCGCCTCTTCAACTTTTTCTTTTAATTCATCTTTTGTAAAAAGAGAATTTATTTTTAATCCTTCAGAAACTATATCAAACACCTTCATCCTGGGATTTAAGGAGTTGTAAGGATTTTGAAAAATCGCCTGAATATTTACTCTATATTTCCAATAATCACTCTTTGACATAGCAGTAATATCTTTCCCTTTATACAACACCTTTCCACTATCAGGTTTTTCAATATCAAGAAGAATCTTACCAAGAGTGGATTTTCCACAACCGCTCTCTCCGATAATTGCTACAGTTTTTCCTTTCTCAAGCTTTACAGAAACACCTTTTAAAACTTCTTTTTTCTCTATAACTTTGCCAAAAAAATTTTTCTTTACAGGGAAAGATTTATAAATATTTAACCCTTCAAGAATAACCATTAGTAAGAGTGCTCCCTGTCAGGAAATTTACCTGTCTTCACTTCTTCAACATAATCTGAAATAGCCCTTCTCATCTCTTTTCCCAGTTCTGCATATCTTTTAACAAATTTTGGTTTAAATTTATCAAAAATTCCAAGCATATCATGAAACACAAGCACCTGACCATCACAAAACGGTCCCGCACCTATTCCTATAGTGGGAATAGAAAGAGTTTCTGTTATCTCTTTCGCAAGGTCTGAAGGAATTTTTTCCAGAACAACAGCAAACGCACCGGCTTCTTCAACAGCTTTAGCATCAGCAATAAGCTTCTCTCTCTCTTCCCCTTTGCCCCTTAAAACATAACCACCGTAAACATTTACACTCTGCGGTTGTAAACCTATATGCCCACAGACAGGAATTCCTGCATCAACAAGGGCTTTAATAGTACTTTTCTGCTCTATACCCCCCTCTATTTTCACCGCATCACAGCCTGTTTCCTTCAAAGCTCTACCGGCATTTAAAATTGCATCCCTGACGCCTGTCTGATAAGAAAGAAAAGGCATATCAAACACAACAAGCGCTCTTTCAACTCCCCTTACAACAGCTTTAGTATGATGAACCATCTCTTCCATAGTAACAGGAACTGTTGAATCATAACCAAGCATCACCATCCCAAGAGAATCACCGACAAGAATAACATCAACACCGGCATTATCAACAATCAAAGCAGAAGTGTAATCATACGCTGTAAGCATAGCTATCTTTTCACCGTTAATCTTCATCTCTCTTAAGGTTTTTGTTGTCACTTTTTTCATCCTTCACCTCAGTTTAGTTTACCTTAAACATATAGAGATTTTACAACTTGAAATAGAAAACTCAACAATATAATATTAACTGTTAATCACCAGCACTGCCACACAAAGGAGGCAATTGTGGAAAAAGTTTACATATTTGACACAACTTTAAGGGACGGAGAACAAACTCCAGGTGTTAATTTAACAGTTGATGAAAAGGTGCAGATAGCAAAACAACTTGAACGCCTTGGAGTGGATATAATAGAAGCTGGATTTGCAATCAGCTCTCCGGCAGATTTTGAGGCTATAAAAAGAATTTCTCAGGAAGTTAAGAAATCAACAATATGTTCCCTTGCAAGAGCTGTTGAAATCGATATAAAAACAGCCTGGGATGCACTTAAAGAAGCTGAAAAACCAAGAATCCACACATTCATTGCTACATCAGATATTCATCTTAAATACAAACTGAAAATGTCAAGAGAAGAGGTATTAAAAAGAGCCGTAAAAGCTGTGAAACTTATAAAAGAAATCAGCGAAGGAAAAGCGGAAATTGAATTCTCACCTGAAGATGCTGTAAGAACCGAACTTTCTTACCTTTATGAGGTGCTTGAAGCTGTAATAGAAGCCGGAGCAAACGTTGTAAACATACCTGACACAGTAGGCTATGCAATTCCAGATGAATGGCACGACAAAATAGCCGCAATAAAGGAAAACGTTAAGAACATAGATAAAGCTATCATAAGTGTCCACTGCCACAACGACCTTGGCCTTGCCACTGCAAACTCCCTTATGGCGATAAAAGCTGGAGCAAGGCAGGTTGAGTGTACAATAAATGGGATAGGTGAAAGAGCCGGGAATGCTGCTCTGGAAGAGATTGTTATGGCAATAAAAGTAAGAAAAGACCAGTTTCCAGTTTACACAGATATAGACACAACACAGATATACAGAACTTCTCAACTTGTAAGCAGACTAACAGGTATTATCATTTCAAGAACAAAACCGATAGTTGGAGATAATGCTTTTGCCCACGAATCAGGAATACATCAGCACGGAGTTTTAGAGAATAGAGAGACTTACGAAATTATGAAGCCGGAAGATATAGGACTTAAGGAATCAAAAATAGTTCTTGGTAAACATTCTGGAAGGCATGCTTTTAAGAAAAAACTTGATGAAATGGGTATCAAACTCTCTGAAGAACAGCTTAACGAAGCTTTCAACAGGTTTAAAGAACTTGCATCAAGAAAAAAGGAGATATTTGACATTGACATAGAACTTATAGTTGAAGGACTTGAGGATACCGAAAAAGATAAGAACTACAAACTTATATATAATCAAGCTGTAAGTGGAGAAGGGATAATCCCATCTGCAACTGTAAAAATAGAAACACCTCACGGTGAAAAGCTCGGTCTTGCAGTTGGCAACGGTCCTGTTGATGCTACTTATAAAGCGATAAAAAATGCACTTAATATAGGAGAAGAGATACAGCTTAAAGATTTTAAAATAAGAGCTTTAACTTCTGGAACAGATGCCCTTGCTGAAGTTTTTCTTACAATAGAGTTTGAAGATATAAATGTTAGCGGAAGAGGTGTTGATTCTGACATAGTCAGAGCTTCAGCCCTTGCTTTCCTTGAAGCTCTTGACAGGCTGGAAAAGAGGAAAAAGAAGCACCATTAAAGCAAGTAAGGCGAAGTGAAAATTACTTCGCCTTTATATCTTTCTTTGTAAAGCTTTAGAAGTTATAATATTTCTAAGTTTTCTAACTTTACTTCCTCATTTACTTTAAAGTTGTAAATATTTCACCTGCTTTTCGCTTTCAATTTTCAAAAATTCATCCTGTGCAGGCAGGTCTTTTCACTTTTTTAAAACTTCCTCCGACTCACCCCATTTTCAGATAAATCTTTCTATAGTTCTCTTGTCAGCAAAAGTTTCCAAATAAAATAATTTGAAAGCAAAAATGTTGAACTTTGGATTTTATTTTTTTATAAAAAGTTAACTGGACAACATCTGGAATAAGAAAGAAATCATATGATAGCAATATCAACTTTTCAGAAAGCTCACACTAAAGTGCCAATAATGTTTTATTGTTTACTTATTTATCTCATCATTTGTTTTCAAGTATGAATTTTAAATCTATCTTTTATATATTCTTTCATTGTATCTTGCAAATCTATCAATACTTGCATATATTAATAAATACAAAAACCTTAAAGAGGTGAAGCATGAGTTTCAGAAAAAACTTAGGAGAGAAATATTCTCCTCTTTACTATCTTGCTGCTCTTGGAAGTGGTGGTTTGGTTATAACATTTTTTATGTATCTGATGTTTTTAACACCCCATAAAGGTTATCCAATTCCTGTTTATGATACGCTCATCAACGTCTTAAATAGCGGTTCACCTTTCCAGAAACTTGTAGTAGTTGTAGGTGTTTTAGGTGTTGCCTTTTTTGCGATTCTCCATTTTAAACTGTTGTTGTGGAACATAAGGGAGTATGCCTACTTTAAGAAAACAGAAAAGTTTAAAGATTTAAAAAAATCTCCTGCCGAAATCCAATTGATGGCTATCCCTCTTACTTACGCGATGACCGTTAACGTGCTTTTTATAATTGGAGCTATATTTATTCCCCACCTGTGGAATGTTGTTGAACACATATTTCCATTTGCTCTACTTGCTTTCTTTGCTATTGGAGTTTACGGCATAAAGATATTTATGGACTTTATCTCAAAAGTAGTTGCTTTCGGCGGATTTGACACAGAAAGCAACAATAGCTTAAGCCAGATGCTTTCTATATTTGCATTTACAATGATAGCTGTAGGTTTTTCCGCCACCGGTGCTATGAGCCACAATCCTTTTGTTTCTGCAATAGGAATTGTCTTTTCAATTGGATTTTTAAGTGTTGCAGCCGTATTTGGAATAATCAAACTTGTTATCGGATTTCACTCAATGTTTAAACATGGTATAAACCGTGAAGCCTCTATTTCCCTGTGGATTATTATCCCTATCTTGACAGTTGCTGGTATTGCTTTTTTTAGAAATTCTATGGGACTACACCACAATTTTAACGTTCACCTTCATCCTACCCAGCATCTTGTACTTTTTACGGTTATTGTTTCTCTTCAGCTCTTTTTCGGCCTTTTAGGTTACATGGTAATGAAACATATAAACTATTTCAAAGAGTTTATTGACGGAAAGAGTGAAAGTGTTACCGCTTACGCTGCTATATGCCCTGGTGTTGCTTTTTTTGTTATGCTCAATTTCTTGCTAAACAAAGGGTTTGTTGGAACAGGACTCATCTATAAGTTTTCTGTCGTTTATCTGCTACTCTATGTTCCCCTTATATACCTTCAGCTAAAAACGATTATTGTTCTTTTTAGATTAAACAGAAAACTTATAAAGGCTTGGCGAACGGGGGCTTAAAAGCTCCCGTTTTAAGTTATTAACAATGAAAACATTAAAGAAACAAAGAACAGTAAAAAGCTCATTAGGTGAAAGGTTAATAGATACTTTCTCGTTAAATTGTTAAATTTATTTTTAAATAGTTTAAAAGCTATCAAGTTTGCAAGGGAACCTACAAGCGTCCCAAATCCACCTACATTAACACCCATTAAAAGACTTTTCCATAGGTTCGTAAACTTTGCAAGCAACAGTGCTGCCGGTACATTACTTATTATCTGGCTTATGAAGGCGCTATAAATTAATGTTTTGTGTGGATTTGACAGAGAGAATCTAAGAGCTGAACTAATGTTTGAAGTAAATCCGAAAAACGCCAGAAATGTAAGCAAAAGAAAATAATCAATTTTCCTCAAAACGGTTTTATCTTTAAAAAGGGCAAAAAGTGGTGGAATAATGCTTATCTCTATAGGAAAGATATGGAATATTACGCCTATAAACATTATGAAAAAGCTACCGTAAATTACAGCTTTTTTTCTATTTAGTTCTTCTTCACATTTTTTTTCTGTAATTTTTATCTCTTTTCTTTCCCATAATAGAGCTATCCCAAGTATTAAAGCAAAAGAAAACATGAAAAACGGAAAGATTGCTTTTATAAAGTTTGTAAAATCCAGGTGATAATAGTAATAAATGAATATGTTTTGAGGATTTCCAAACGGTGTCAGCGCAGAAGCTCCATTTACAGATAGCGTTTCCAGTATAACAAGAAACATTATCTTTTCCGGAGGAATAGAGAGGGAAAGGGTGAGTGGAACAACGGTAAACAGAGCTATATCGTTTGTTACAAACATTGAGAGTATTCCCGATAATAGTGTAAGTTTCAGGAAAGGGTTCCCTTTTTCAAAGTAGAATGCAATTTTTACGAAAAGGCCACTTTTTTCAAGTCCTTTTGTAATTACAAGAAAATTAAAAAGAATAATAAGTATTTTTAAATCGTCTTTTGTAATTTCAGGCATTCTCTTAAAGGCAAGAGAAGATACAATCGTAACCGTAACTGCTACGAAAAATAGCCACTCATCTCTAATGATTTTAGAGATTTTACCCATTTTTAATCTTTTCAAAAAACTTTTCAGAAAGGAGATTTAAATAATTTCTGTTCTCTATTTTCTCTATCCACTCAGATGGAATTGCATCTATACCGTTATAGCACCCAGAAAAAGCCCCTGTAAGAAAACCGATCGCATCTGTATCTCCCCCAAACTCTCCATAAGCATTAACAGCTTTTAAAACCGCAGTTCTGAAGTCTTTTCCCCATCTGAGAAAAACATAAAGAGATAAAGATAAAGGCTCAAGAACAAAATTTCCGTTACCAAATCTTAAAATAAGTTCATCAATATCTTCCACTCCTTCCATCAAAGTATTCATCACAAGGTCAATATAGGAGCGAACCATCTCAATCTGAGAAAAAGAGCGGAGCATTTCAAGAAATTCTATTTTCCCATCTTCCATTTCAAGAAAAACCCTTCCTCCTGCAATTGAAGAGATAGCCACAGCAAGAATTCCTGCAGAATCCACTAAAATTTCATCACTGTAAATTAGAGAAACCACCTGACAACCTTCATTATAAGCCTCTTCACTACTATCCCATCCGTAAAGCCCTGCTGCCACAGCAGGAATAACACCATCAACTTCTGAACTTTTTACCCTCGCCTCATCAGGAAAAGCTCCCTGCTTATATGCAAGTGCCGCATTTAAATGGCCGCCTGCAGGATATCTGTGATTTTTCTCATCTTTCAACCACTCAACCATTTTCTCCACGTAAAACGTTTCATCAAACCGCCCTTTTTCAGCATAAACTTCCAGTGCAATAAGAAACATCTGGGTTTCATGGGAGTAGTGCCCTAATCTTAAAAAAGGACAAACACTTAAATCGGAAGGTTCTCTAAATCCTAAAATCGGACCGCCGTAAGCCTTTTTAACGGTGTATTTATCCATCTCTTCCACAAGAGTTCCAAGAGCATCTCCTATTGCTCCTCCAAAAACGGTACCTTTTATCTTTTTCAAAAGGTCAATTTCCATTGAAAATTCCTCCATCTCAAATTGAATTTAAAAGATCCTGAAATGTAAAAGTGCTGTGAAATTTAAACTCTTCTCTTTCATAAGGGAAATCTCTCCTGAAATGCCCCCCTCGGCTCTCTTCTCTTCTCATCGCACTTATAGCCATAGCAAGTGCAAGAACAGCACTGTTTCTAACTTCAAATGAAGAACTTGAATGGATTATCTGTCTAAAAACATCTATAGCCTTTGTCAGACCAGCACCATCTCTGATTATCCCAACATATTCCCACATGGTTTTTTTAAGGTCTTTCATGGTATAAACCTGCAAGTTGTTTTGTGATGGAAAGGCCGATATCTTTTTAAAGGAAACCTTCTTAAAATCAAGTGATAAAAATCTTAAATCTCTATACATACCATAAGCTGTTCTCTCTCCAAAGACAAGACACTCAAGAAGAGAGTTGCTTGCAAGCCTGTTTGCACCATGAACACCGGTACATGAAGCTTCTCCTATTGCAAACAATCCTTTTATATTTGTTCTACCAAAAGTATCCACACTGATACCGCCAAGATAATAGTGAGCCACCGGAGTAATCGGAATTAAATCTTTTTTAGGGTCAAGACCGACCTGTTTTAACTTCTCTGTAATAGTTGGAAATCTTTCATATATATCTACACCTTTCTCTCCTATAGGTCTAAAATCAAGGTAAACTTTCCCGCCTGTTATCTTTTTCTGATTCTCAATAGCACGGGTAACAACATCCCTTGGAGCAAGCTCCCACAACGGATGGTAATCTCCCATAAATCGCCTTCCGTAAGAATCAACAATAATTGCGCCTTCTCCCCTGACAGATTCTGAAATAAGAAAACAGGTATCATCTTCAACAAAAGCTGTAGGGTGAAACTGAACAAACTCAAGATCTTTCAAAACCGCTCCATACCTTAGAGCTATCGCTATACCATCCCCTGTAGATGTATCTGGATTTGTATGTTTTTCGTAAAGTCCAGCAGCCCCACCTGTAGCAAGAGCAACAACAGGTGCATAAATGGTAAAGTGCTTACCATCCTTTTCAAAAATCACACCGTAACATCTTCCGTTTTTAATTATTAACTCCTTTACAAAAGCAAACTCAATAATATCGCCTCTATAAGCATCAAGAAGTGCCCTTTCAACTTCCTCACCTGTTTTATCTTTATAGTAAACAATTCGCGGCACAGAATGAGCTGCCTCCTTCGTAAACTTTAATAACCCAAGTTCGTCCGTTTCAAAGGTTGCTCCCATTCTAATAAGGTCAATTACTCTTTTCACTCCTTCCTCAACAAGAATAAGTGCTGTCCTCCTATCAACAAGTCCAGCACCAGCTTTTACAGTGTCATCAAAATGAAGAGATGGTGAATCATTTACAGGAAGAGCAACCGCAATCCCGCCCTGAGCAAGCTTTGTTGAAGACGTATCAGCGGTATTTTTTGTCAATATACAAACGTTCAATCCAACCTGCGAAAGCTTTGAAGCACAAAAAAGCCCCGCAGCCCCACTTCCAACAACTATCGCATCATAAACTTTCGGATATGCATGAACTTTCACATCTTTTAAAAGTTTCATATCAAGACCTCTCAATTTACCCGGATAACAAAAGCATCGGGATAAATTTTTCTTAATCTATCCCTCTCTTCCATAGCTTTTACATAAGTCAATTGAGGACCGACCACAACCCTAAAAAGGCCAAAAGCCTGAATAATCTTAGCTTTTATACCTTTTTTAACAAACTTATTTTTTAGCTTTTCAGCATTCTCAAACTTTTCAAATGCTCCAAGCTGTATATAAAAACTTCCCCTTTCATAATTTTCAGGTGTATAGTGTCCATCCTCTTTCCTTCCAAGAGCAACGATTTTCACTTTAGCAGTTCCTTTAGCCACAACACCTAATTTCTTCGCAGCCGCATAAGAAAGGTCTATAATCCTGCCTGGAACAAAAGGCCCTCTATCATTGATTTTAACCACAACACTCTTTCCATTTTCAAGATTTATAACCTTAACATAAGTACCAAGAGGCAAAGATTTATGAGCTGCTGTCATTTCATACATGTTATAAACTTCACCACTTGCCGTTTTCTTTCCGTGAAAATTTGGACCGTACCAGGAAGCTATACCAATTTCCTCAAAACCGTAACTGTGCTTTAATACACAATACTCCTTTCCCCATACCTTATAGGTTGATTTACATCCTATTTTCCTGTCTGCTTTCAATTTGCTATCTGAAACTGTCTCTTTTTTTCTTAATTTCCTCCGTTTAGATGCTTCGGATATTACTTCTTTTTTTACCTTTACAGAATAATCATTTGGACCTACCAAAGACACACACCCTGAAAGAAAAAAAATAGTAAAAAGCAGTATTCCTCTTCTCATATAAACTCTCCAGGAGTAAAATTGCAACGACAGTCATTGTAATATAATCCGCAAAAGTCAACCATAAAAGTTATGAAAATTTTAAAAACTTCTCTTATGGCTCTTTTTCTTAAAATTACGGTTAGTTGTTGATTTTCAATGTCTTCAGTTAATTTGTGATATATTAAAACAAACAACAAAATAAGAGGAATTTGCAAAATGAAAACGATAATGGGCATTCGGTTGTATTCAATAGATGAAGTGGCCAGGATTCTTGGAAAGAGTGTTTACACTATAAGACAGTATATATACACCCAGAAACTTGGAGCGGTGCAGATAGGGCGGGAATACTGGATACCTGAAAAAGAGATTTTGTTGTTTTTAAAAAAGAATGCTAATAAAAGAGATATTCAGCTATAAGGGAGGTTAACATGGAAATGGAAAATACCGGAGTTGTGGATTTACAGCCTGCCATTCAGGCTTTTGAAGAGCTACGAGGAGAAATAGGCAGGCTTGGAATCTGGAGAAATGGAAGTTATTTAGGGAAACATTTACCGGAAGAGGTAAGCGGAGATATTATAGAGTGGATAAAGGAAACTTACGGAGGCGGTAGGTATCAGGTAGTTTTATACGGCACGGACGGAAAGGTGAAAAAGAGGCTTTCTTTTTCTGTTGCAGGTGAACCTAAAGAACCGGGAGAGAAAAAAGAGGGTTCAGATGGGACAATAGAGCTTTTAAGGGAATTGATAGAAAAGTTAGAAGATAGAAAAAGCGGCGGAACGGATACGGTAGCCCTGTTTCAGATGATGTTACAAATGCAGCAACAGCAGTTTCAGTTATTGCTGCAAACGTTGAAAGGCGAGAAAAGGGAGAGTTCTTTTATAGATAAGTTTGTAGATAAAGTCCTTTCCAATCCTGCCGTTTTGATGAGTGCAGGGGGTGCGGTATGGAAACTATTACAGAAAGCCATATCAAGTAAAAATGAACTTCTTGAGCTTATAAGGGTTGCGAAAGACGACCCTGAATTAAAAGAGCTTGCCGTTCAGGCTGTGGGTGCTAAATATGGCGGAGCCGGTGGACTGATTGATAAGGTGCTTTCAAATCCTGAACTTTTAAATAAGACGCTTGAGATAGTTAACAAGGCTCTCTCTGTAAAAGCGGCAGGTAGAAATCCTGTCCCGGTAATCAAGAAGGAAATAAGGAAATTATCCCCTTCTGTGGATAAACCTGTGGAAAAATCAACTAACATGGGGGAAGTAGTGAATAATGGCCAAAATGGAATAGGAATCCAGGAAATTGTGGCTGTGGGAACGAGAATATTACAGATGGCCGAAAGTGGCCGCTCTGCGGTTGAAATATGGAACTCTTTAAGTGATGAGGAAATAGATATATTTGTTACCCTGGTTGATGGGTATGGCATGAAAACGGCCGATGATATGGTGAAAGTTTTAGAAGGTTTACCGGTGCCACGGTTTACCATTGCCGGGTATATAGAAGCTATAAACAGGCATAAGCAAGTAGTTAATGAACTTATTTCTTTCTGTGTTATGGATGAGGTTCAGGAAGGAATCCAGGAAAATGCACAGGCCGAAATTGAGGGAATTTCAGGACAGGATAAGAGGAATACCACAGGAGAGACTTCAGGCGAAAGCCAGGAATAATACAGGTATTTTTAAGGTGGATAGTAGGTTTAAAGGGTATGAAATGGCCGCTCCTGCGGTCATTTTACATTATTAGGATTTTGTAAAAATAACGGGATAAACAAAGGAACACAATGGCTAAAGGTAGATTAAGGCTTGAAAATATACCATCCTGGGAAGAGGTCCAAAAGTTATGGGATTTTGTCCTGGACAGGTTTACAGGTTCAGGTGATGAGGCCAGGAAGATAAAAAGAGAGCTTTTAAAGGAAGGATACAGACCTATATATACTCTCCGGGAAGTGTGCTTTTTTGGTTTGCTGTTTTTTACCGGTTGTAGAATCTCCGAACTTCTGGCCATACGGAAAAAGGATATTTCTTTTGTTAAGAAAACTATTCTTATAAGACAGCTGAAAAAGAGGAAAGGACAGGAACTTATAAGAGAGGTTTTACTGCCTCCGCCGGTAGAGGATTATTTAAGAGAGTATGTTATAAGTGAGGTTATAGGTGATGAGTTTCTTTTATTTGATTTTTCAAGGCAGAGAGCATGGCAGCTGGTGAAAGAGCTTTCTATTGCAGCTTTAAATAAACCGCTCCATCCCCATGTTTTCCGTCATGCTTTTGCTATTCAGCTTTTAAAGTCAACTTCAAATATGGAGTATGTAAGGCGATTACTGGGACATAAAGATTACGATACCCTGAAACATTATCTTGATTTTACCATTGAGGATATGAAAGAGGATATTCTTAAAGTTTTTGAAGAACGGAAATAATGGTTTCAGCTTCCTTAAAAGCCTGCCTGGCATAATTCTTTTTTATTTTAAATGCCGGTTGATAGTCAGCATTTTCCCTTCTTTCTCTTAAAGTATGTATAACACTTGGAATCTTCTTATTCCATGGTTCTGGTAACCATTGACCTATAAGAGAAGGGACCATCTGGTGAAGATGTTTTTTATCCCAATCAACCTTTTTATGATTTCCATCAATCCATAATGCAGAGTATAGTAAAGCGGCGTAATAACTACGAGATATTATTGTCCTATAAATTCCTTCATTTCCCTGGCCTTTTAACAAAGTTCTGCACAGATTGAGAATTTGCAAAGGAAACCTTTTCATATCAGAGAAACTCCTACTTTGCGTCCTATTTTCTCCTGTAAAAATTCATTCAACGTTGCCATTTCAAAAACATCTTTTGGGTGTGGTGAGATTTCTATTATCATAGCCTTTTTATAAGTTGGAGCAAATGGAGATATAGCCATCTGGACTTCTTTAACTTTAAATCCTTTTTCTTTTAAAACCTTTAAAGCAATTTCATAAGCTCTTTCAAGGTCTTTATCTTCTACGGTGGCAGGGTTTTTAATTACTTTCATTTTTAAACTCCAGCATAAGATTTAACCTTTCTTAAATAAGTATATGCTCTTTTTCCTTTTTTGACATTTCCGGGTCCAAGATGATAGGCCTGGATTGCCAAATCCCAATTTTTGAAGATTTTATACATTTTTAGCAAATAGCGACGGGCAGCTTCCCGTTGTAATCTGGTTGAGCGCTTTACATCTTCCCAGTTCATGCCTACATCTTTAACGGCTATTCTGGTAAGTCCATAAAGACCGTATGATACACCGTCAGGGTGGTAGCTGTATGCCCACCGTGAGGAGCAGGAGCTTTCCATCTTACATATACCATCAAGTAGTTTTTCAAGATAACTTTTACCGGTGTTTGCCGGTGTTAATGGTGCAGGTGATAGGGAAGCAGCTGCACCGTTGGAAGGTGCAGCTTTAGCTTCTGGTTTCTTGAGCAAGAAAAGAAGCGGAATTATCAATAATAGCTTTTTGTCCATTTTAAGCCTCCAGTTCTTTTTTTATCTGGTTTATAGTTTCAGCGGTTGTTTTTCCCATAACCCGGATTGCGTATCCGATAGTTGTTTCTGTTAGAGTAAAGGTTAAGTTTTTGTGTTTTTTTGATAATTCTTTAAGTTTTTTTTCAGCTGTGGCTTTTTCTGTGAATCTGTGTTCTATAAGTATAACGTCAAAGAAATCCATTTTAAGCCTCCATGTTTATTTAGATTTCTACGTCGCAAATAATGTTAAGAGGTTTTCCGCTTGAGTCTTTTCGTATTCCAAGTATGCGGCCTGAAATATCTGTCAGGGTGCTGCCATCTGATAAGGTGAAAGATGAAACTTGAGCGATTGAGAGGGTCCCTATTCCAAACCTGACATCTGCAAGATATGCGGCTCCCGGAAAGTTAACGGTTCCTTTTATAAGGTAGTAGAAATTATCTCCTGTTATTGCTCCGTTACATGTTAGGTTATTGACTTTTAAAACGCTTCTATTTACGTCAATAGTTGCGACGGTCTCTACTGCTTCAGAAACTGAAACGTCAAGAGTAGCATTATACAGGTGAAGGCCGGCAAATAAAGTTGCTTTGCTGATTCCTATTGAAACTTTGGCACTTTTAATAAAAAGTTGTCCCGGAGAGCCAAATCCTATATTTACCGCTTCAGTTTTACCTTCTATATAATACTCATCAGCAAGGCCAATAAATAAATCTTTGTCTATATAAATAGTTGTATTAAGTCCCGCTTCTAATTCTGGAGTGGTGGCGTTTATGGTTATATTCTGGAGCGGATATATAGCTATCATTCCTCCCGGTTTAACAAGAGATAGGGCTTTTGAAAATGTTTTAACCGGGGTATCTTTTGTCTTTCCATCATTAGAATCATCCCCGGAAACAGGTTCCCAGTAAACAACATCCATGCCCGTTGTAGTAGCCTGGGCAGATGTTATTTCATCCTGAACCTTCTCCATTTTTTCCTCCATCCATATAAAAAAGCTGCTTCTATACATGCTTACCTCCTGTTTTTATTTTTTTTCAAAGTGGGGAACATCCTTAAAAGAGTTAAAGTTTCCACCCCAGCGGTTATCTGGTGATAGGGATTCCCAGAAACGGCCGAATTGCTCTATATCTGAAATGTTCCAGGTAAGAACAAAAGGCTTTCCTTCTATAAATACGCTTGCGCTTTCTCCGTGCCTTGCAGGACGGAAAAAGTTAAGGTCTATGGCAAGTCTTTTAAGGTGCTGACTGTGCATTGTTTTGCTGCGGCCTGTTTTAAGATAATATTCCTGCATGTATGGGTGGCGCCAGAGTTCTCCACCGGTAACTATGTAGCCGCTCTTTTCTATGTAATCAATAAGTTTTTTAAGGTCTTTTATAAACTGCCATTGCTTTGATACCAGGCTCATTGTGCCGCTCCTTTTACCTTTTCAAAGGTTCGCAGGCCGAAATATGCAAGAATTGCCATTTTTAGAAATTCAGAGAAGCTCTGCGCATACATCGGATTTATATGCAAGAGGTTGTTATCTGTAAAAGCCATCAGGGAAAAAACAACAAGCAGGTATATAAGGGTTAAAGGTCTTACAAGTTTTGTTATTAATCCCGCTTTGTTGTCTGAAATCCAGCGTTTTGTCGTTTCTCTATCTATGGTTTTTCTATATTCAAGGCCCGCCTTGTATCGCTCAAGTAATATCCTTTGTAATTCCTCCTCATGGGTAAGCTCTATCTCTTTTAGTCTGGCCAATATTTCAGGGTTTTGGAGTTCTTCCGGGTTATTCGGGATTTTGACGTTGAATTTTTTTTCAACAAAATCTTTTCCTTTTTCCCGGATAACATCGGCTAAAAGGTTTAATCCTGCACCTGCGAGAGTTCCTATTATTCCAAGCATTGCTGCCTCTACCTTTATTTAAGTAGCTTAAGGAAATGCTCAACAGCTGTTACAAGGGCTATTATTCCGCCGGTATAAAGGGCTATTTTCAGCTCTATGTTGGAGAGTCTTTTCATTATTTCGTAGTGGGTCTTTTTTATTTCCTGTATTTCGCATTGCATGTTTGCCATCTGAACCTCCAGCCGGGTTATTCTCTCTTCATTTGTCATCCTGGTTATCCCTCCCTTTCAGGAAGTTAATCATTGCTTCAATTGTGAGCGGCTCCCCGGATACAGGTTCAAGCTCTACCTTAAACGCTGCTCTCATCTTTTTTATGTTTTTTGCTGCTCCGGTAGTGGTTGCCGCTCTTATTATCTTTTTTGTGGGAATCACGTATCCTTTAGGCTCTCTTGCAGCTGTGAGAAAGTTTATAAGGGTATTGATTTCTTCAATCATTTGTCCGCTCCTGTCGGTTATGCAGCTGCCTATACATAAGGTTATTGGAATCATTCTTTAATGATTGTCTCTACCTTTGCCGTTATATCAGCTGAAGCTGTCAGCTCTGCTGTAAGTGTCCCGGTAAATTTCTCCGGAAAGTGCAGTTTTCTGTATGCAAGCGGTTTGTCATCTGATTCAAAAACTATCACCGGAATGCCGTTAGCTTTGATTGTGAGCCTAAACGGAACATCGCATAGGGGAAAGTCGTTTGCTATTTGAGAGGTGGAAGGTTCGGCATAGAGCCGAACCTCTATTATTTCAGCTGTTTTGGTTGTGGAAATAATCTCTTTTTCACCGTTTGATGTTAGGGTTATGGTTTTGTGTCTTATCATTGCTTACTCCTGCCACATTCCTATTAAGGCAACGGTTATAGGTGATGTTGGAGCTTCCGGACATTCACATATAAGCTCAAGTGCTGTGTTTTTGCATTGGTATGGTTCAAATAGACGTAACTTTCTATTTGCTGTTGCAAATATACCGCCGCCAAGCGGTCTGCTTCCAAATATGGAGTTTCCGCTGTCAAGAATATCCATAGTGGCCGAGGTTGGAATGTTGGCTATCACTTCGGCCACCATAAAGCCGTTTGGAACGGTTACAGTCAGCCTGTTTGTTCCCTGAACAGGTGTTGCTATTACAAATGAAGCTATATAAGGTTTCATTTCCATTGTTCACCTCTCTTATTTTTGCCCTTTACTTTTCCACCCCCTCAACAACTACAAAAAGGTCAACCGGTGAATCTGTATCAGCTAAAGCTGGTGGTTGTTCATAGCTGATTACCACGTTGTAATCTGAAGCAGGGGGAATTGAAACAGGGACTTCAAGCTCATATACTTCATCGCTTGTCCACGGGTTGCATTCTTTTGTCCTGGTAAACATTGGACCAAGTTCTATTTTCTTTCCGCCCTGTCCTTCAAGAGTTATAACTGCACCGGATACAGCTTTCTGGACAGCTGCCGGGTCTGTTGATGGTGCACCGTGAATAATGATTCTCTGGATGATAAAGGACGCATTACTTGGAGCTTTAGGGTCTTTTCCTTTTGCATATCTGTTGGCAGCTGTTACATCAAAAGGCTGAATTGTTCCTGTTTGTCCCGGTTTAACTGTGAATTTTGCCCAGTTTCTTGATGGTCTCATTTCTTACCTCCATGCTATGGTTTGTAGTTTTTAGGTTTTTTATTGGGATTTTTTTAGAGCTGATAAAAAAGTTCTTCTTCTGTTCCAAGCTGATAGGCTTCCTCTTCATTGCCAAGTGAACAGTCCGGACATTCTCCGCTTACTTCATCGCCTTCCGGTAGTTCTGACTCATCTACCGGGTGAGCGTTTCCTTCTGCGTCAACATACCAGAGTTGTCCGTTGTCGTCTTCAAAGTAGTAGCCATCTTCTCCGAGTTCTTCCCCGTGAAGGCCTACAACTCCCCGGCCACGGAATACAAAGGAATCAATTACGTTTAAGAGTATCTTGGCACCAGCTCCGGCCACCATTCCGGTTGCAAATTCTTTCTGCTTGTTCTGTTTAAGAAGGAATAGGCCACCGGCAAGGGTTGCTATATCTCCGGCTGATATGCCGGCGGGGATTGGAAGGTGGATTTTTGAAAATACGTAGTTGTCAAGAAGTTTACCGGCTGCAAGTCCTGCCGTTGTTCCTGCTGCAAGCTCTAAAAGTGCCTGATGGTCTTTTGCAGGGTTACGGATTACAATCTGGATGGGGTTTTTTCTTCCCGCTCTGATGGTTCTTTTTCTGGTTGCTTTTTTGGCTGATTTTCTTTTCCTTCTATTCCTGCGTTTTGTAGGATTGATAACTATTCCTGTTAGCTCTTTCATGGTTTCCTCCTTTTAGCCTGTTATTCCTTCTGGTTTAACACGGCCTTTATAGTTTGCTATGTATAGGTGTTTTCCTTCAGGGTCTGTTAAGAGGTCTGGAAGTTTTGAAAGTGGGATTTTTCTTATTCGTTCAATAGATACGTTTCCGTTATTGCATACCAGACGGAACGGTTCTGGTTCACCGCCGAAAAAGTGGATATACGGCTTTACTCCATCCCCTTTGTCTGATAGGTAGATTACCGCAAGCAGCTTTCCCAGATGGGTAAATATTCCGTTTTCCGGGAAATAGAGTTTTACTTTTTTGGCCATTTTAGGGAGTTTTCCAAAGTGAAAGGCTGTATATAGCTCTGCCGCTCTTTCAATCTGTTTATGCTTACTTGCCTTTTTAGCTTCACTCATCCTTTTTACCCCACAGTTTGGATACTGCGAAAAGGATTCCAGCACCTGCAAGAAGTTTTCCGGCGTTTTCAAATGTTGATGAGAGTTCAGAAAGTAAAGAGGATTCCTGCCCTATTTTGAGGCAAAGTTTAGGGTCTATTTTTCCCTCTTTGGCCATTAAGAAACATTGTTGCTGGGTTGTGAGTTCCTTCTCTTTCTGGTCGCTTTCTTCAAGTTTTTTGCCCAGGAAAAAACCACCACCGCCGGCAAGGGCAGCGGCTAAAGCTGCAAGTGTGAAAATCATTTTTTCCTCCACATATAAAAGGCCAATCCTGCACCGATTAAAAGGGGAAGCATATTAGTTGTGGTTGTGGTATTGCTGGCAGATGTTGAGGTTATATTTCTGTCGTATGCTTTATAATTTGCCTGTGCCGGCGTGTATTTAACCGGTGATGTGTAAGGTGCTGTTCTGCTGTATGGAGTTTCAAGATTTATGTTGCGTGTGTGTTTTGGTTTTGAAAATAGGGCAGATACGGGAACGCCAAAATAACTGGTTGATATTCTGTCAGCTGTTCTTGCAACCGCCTTTCTTACCGGCACCCAGGATTTTTTTACTACACGGTTAACAAATTTACCGGTGTTTTTAACCGCTCTACCGATAAATTTTGTCGTCTTTTTAAATGCACGTTTAAAGAATTTTCCAAAGGAAAATCCGAGCTCTACCGGTTCGCCTATTTCTACCGGTTCGCCGCTCAATGTATAAGCAAAGATTTGAGTATCCATGCCAAGCCTCCTATTATGGCCGCCTCTTTTAAATTACTTTCACGCCCTGCTTGGTTATGCACACGCAGAGAGGTTTGGGACGTGGATGTGGCTTTCTGTGAACTCTTTTTTTTTGTGGGTGCGGCTTTGGTTTTGGCTTTGGAGCTATGCTTTTTTGATAGAGAAGTTGCATTTTTCCGTTGGGAAGTCTGACGTAGGTTTTATAAAAGTGTCCTTCTTTTTTGTGAATTAGCTTACTTCCCGGGGGAAAGCATTTCATTCCTTTGCATGCTATCCGTGCAAGCTGTCTGCCGGTTAGCTTGCGTTTGTGCCTGTGAGGAATCATTTTCCTGGCTATATGGGCAGCCGGTGATAATATCCGGCCTGTCCTTCTTACAAGACGTCTTAATTTTTTGAATGAGAAACCGAGTTCTTCAAGGGGTTCATTTCCTATTTCTACCATTTCCCGCTCCTTATAAGGTTTTTTCATCAAGGGGTTTGCGTTTGTGGTGTCAACTGTTGTCCATCCGTGGCCGGGGATGTAAACATGAAGGTAAACATGATTAAAACGGCCGAGGGGAGCTCCGAGGGTAATCCGTATTTTGAAACCGGCAGCACGTAAAAGCGTACCGGTAAGGATTGTATGGTCATCACAATCGCCGATTTTGTATTGAAGAGTTCTTATTGGAGATTGGAGAATTTCTGTTTTTGGCGGGTCGTTTACATATTTAACATGCTGCTTTATGTATTCAACTATCCTGCGAACATAGCAGGTGTAATCTTTTGACTTGCAGGGTTTTAAGATGGAGGCCACCAGCTGACGGATTTGAGGGTGCAGGGAGTATTCTCTTATAAATTCTTCTATTATTTTTATTGTCTGGTTTACATCCCGGAGGGTTATTTTATAGGTGTCAGGGGCTATTTTCTGGGGGGATACGCCAAGACTCTCAAGGGTGGCTCTGTCCAACGGTGGCCTCCGTATTCTTATCTTTTCCCTTTTTTGTTGGTTTCTACTTTTAGGATACGGAGACCACTACCTAAAAATCCATACTGTTTTTATGTGGCTCTGTCCAACGGTGGCCTCCGTATTCTTATCTTTTCCCTTTTTTGTTGGTTTCTACTTTTAGGATACGGAGACCACTACCTAAAAATCCATACTGTTTTTATGTGGCTCTGTCCAACGGTGGCCTCCGTATTCTTATCTTTTCCCTTTTTTGTTGGTTTCTACTTTTAGGATACGGAGACCACTACCTAAAAATCCATACTGTTTTTATATTGTCAGCAATATTATGAAATGTTATAAAACGTTTTGCTAAACTTTAGTTTAACTTTATTTGTTTTTATATTGTCCCCTGGCCGTATAGGAAAATTTCCCGGTTAAGATAAGTTCCCCTAAATTCCCATTGGACAAATATTTCATCATCTGGCCTGACTATCCAGTTAGCTTTAAATCTGCCGAGAAGCTCTACATCCTGGTAGGGGAAAAGGCAATTCAGGGATATAAACCCTTTGTTGCTTTTAAACATTGCTACCGTGGCCATAATGTTGGCCTCTACTGTTTCTGGTAGTGCCATTTCTTCAATTATAGGTTCGTATCCTATCATTTTGACCTCTTAATAAGGTTTAAGCGTTTTTTGCATTATTGGTTAGTTTTTCTTTCAGCTTTGTAGCTCTAAAGTAAACATACTTACTTTTTTGTCCTCTCTGTCTGCGTTCCCATATACCATAACCGGTTGATATTTGGTTCCCCTTTAAAAGGACTTCTTCCCGTAAAACTTCCATATAGGCCTTGAGAAAGTTCTCTACCGTTTCCGGTGCTATAAAGATTCCAAGTTCCTGCATTTTGGTTGATATTAGTTTCGGTAGGTCTCTTTTCCCCCATTTCATGGCTTTCTCCTTTTAGGATTTGTTCCTTGTAATAATCCTGGCACTCCACCCCGGCCGCTCTCTGGCGGTTTTTCAAAAGGGTGGAAATATCCTGACACACAAGGAGCCAGTCGCTGGTATTTCTGTATCTTTCCAGCAACTGCTTATAATAAAAAGTGTCTTCTTTGGCTTCGCTGCTTTTTATCTTTTCTTCAAGTTTCATTAATTGTTGTGTTTTTTCTTTTATAACGTAGTCAATTACTTCCGGAAAAGTCATTCTGTATTTAAGTCCGTAGTAAATCCATTCAAGAAGCCTATCAAGATATTTAATGAATCTTCTTTTATACTGTGATTCTTTCAGTTTCATATATATGGTTAGAGGTTTTAAAGGTGATATTTCCTTATGGGCAACCTGAAACTGCATATAGAAGATTCCCTTTATTTCCGCCCTGCTTTTATCTGTTCTATTTGTTAAAACGCTGTCCCCGGACTGTTCATGCTTAACGCCCATCAAGCAATAGCCTATAAAAGAATCTTTTGAGCGGAAAAGGTTTACATCCCAGTAATAAGCAATCAATGCAGCCATTTGCATTATACCGAGGTTAAAAGTTTTGAGTATTTCATAGTCCGGATGATTTAAAACAACGCTTTCAATTTCCTTTTTTGTCATTTCAACGGCTTCAGTTAGATGTTTGATGTTGGCTATCTCTGAAAGAGCCACGATTACCAATGATTCAGGATGTTGTTTTAACTTATTTTTTATTTCATCAAGATTCTTAAATAGCTTGTATCTGCTCAAGTTATGATAATTGTCATTCGGGAAAAGGTGAATGATTTGCTGTTTAAATCTGTTAACCGCTCTTGTTAATTCTTTGTTTAGTCTTATATAGTGTCTTACCATTGTTCGGAGCTGAAAACGTTGAGAGTGGAAAGGATGAACGTTTTTGCGGCGAGCTGTAAAGTATATTTCCCTTATAGCTTGAGCGTCAACATAATCATTTTTAATGGTTGATTTGCCGATTCTAAAACGGGCTAAAGCCTTTCCATCGGCTATAAAAACTTTGGCCCCCGCTTTCTCAAACAGTTTGGCAAATCTGATTCCGTAAGTCCCTGTTTGCTCAAGAATTACAACATCATCTTTTCCGGCTATATCTGAAATCTCTTTTACTCTTTTAACAGCCGCTCTTTTCGGTATTCTTCGTCTGGGATTTTTGTTTTCCGGATAGATAAAGAAGGTTTTTCCATCAAAAGCAACTATGAAATCTTTTGCCACATCCACACCGATAACTTTCATTTAATCCCCCAGTAAAGCCACGGTGAGGCAGGTGGAATAATTGCTAACTCTACCTATGACTAAAAGTCAAGCAGGTAGAAATATACCTTTCTCCACCTATCACCGTGGCATGCTGTTTTGCTTTCTTTATAATATTGTAGGATAATTTTACAACCTCACATAAACAACGGAGGAGCAATGAAAATAGCCCTTGCAAGCGACCATGGTGGATACAGGCTTAAGGAAACTATAAAAAAATTTCTTGAAGAGGAAAACATAGAGTATATAGACTTCGGCACCAATTCTGAAGAATCGGTAGATTATCCAGACTTCGCTTTAAAAGCAGCAGAAAGTATCGTAAAAGAAGAAACCGATAGAGGAATTTTTATCTGTGGCACCGGGATAGGTATATCCATAGCCGCAAACAAAGTTCCCGGCATAAGAGCAGCGCTCTGCTACAATATCTTCGCTGCTGAAATGTCAAGAAGGCACAACAATGCAAATGTTCTCGCCCTTGGAGGAAGGGTTATAGGAGATGAACTTGCAAAAGCAATAGTTAAAAAGTGGCTTGAAACTCCTTTTGACGGTGGAAGACACGAGCGAAGAATAAACAAAATTTCCGAAATTGAAAGAAAGTTTGCAAAATAACTTTTTGGAGGATATAGATGAGAGGAAAGATAAGAGAGTTTGACCCGGAAGTTTTTGAAGCTCTGAAATGCGAATTTAAACGTCAGAATGAACATCTTGAACTAATCGCATCAGAAAATTTCACAAGTGAAGCTGTAATGGAAGCACAGGGATCTGTATTAACAAACAAATATGCTGAGGGGCTTCCAGGAAAAAGATACTACGGCGGCTGTGAATGTGTAGATATTGTTGAAAACCTTGCGATAGAAAGATGTAAAAAGCTTTTCGGTGCAGAACATGTAAACGTTCAACCTCACTCAGGTTCTCAGGCAAATCAAGCAGTTTACCTTGCCATGTTAAAGCCAGGTGACACAATTCTTTCAATGAATCTATCTCACGGTGGCCATCTTTCCCACGGTTCACCTGTAAATATGACTGGAAAATACTACAAGGTTGTTCAGTATGGTGTTAGAAAAGACACAGAAACCATAGATTTTGACCAGGTTGCAGAGCTTGCAAGGGAACACAAACCAAAACTTATAATATGTGGGGCTTCTGCATATCCAAGAATTATAGACTTTGATAAATTCAGGGAAATAGCTGATGAAGTTGGTGCTTACCTGATGGCTGACGTTGCACATATAGCAGGCCTTATCGTAACAGGACTTCATCCATCACCTATAGAAGCCTGCCACTTTGTTACAACCACAACTCATAAAACGCTCAGAGGTCCCCGTGGTGGCGTAACAATGTGTAAAGCAGAATTTGCGAAAGAGATAGACAAAGCTGTCTTCCCAGGACTTCAGGGCGGTCCATTAATGCATGTAATCGCTGCAAAAGCTGTGGCATTTAAAGAAGCAATGACTCCTGAATTTAAAGAATATCAGCAGCAGGTTGTAGTAAACGCAAAAGCTATGGCAGAAGAATTGCAAAAAGAAGGCTTCAGAATAGTTTCAGGTGGAACAGACAATCACCTTCTGCTTGTTGACCTTACAAACAAAGGTATTACAGGTAAAGAAGCTGAAGCAGCACTTGGAAAAGCAAACATTACAGTTAATAAAAACACAATTCCTTTTGATACAAGAAGTCCCTTTGTTACAAGTGGTATAAGAATAGGAACACCAGCAGTTACAACAAGAGGAATAAAAGAACAGGATGCAAGAAGAATAGCTCAACTTATAGCCACAGTTCTTAAAAACATAAACGATGATTCAGTTATTGAAAAGGTTAAAGCTGAAGTTGTTGAAATGTGCGGGAAACACCCACTTTATCCGGAAATGGCATCCCTTTATCAATAAAGAAAGCGGGCTTTAAAGCCCGCTTTCTTCACTAAAAGTTAAACATCTTACTCACAGACTCTCCAAAGTGAATTCTTCTTATAGCTTCTGCAAGCATTCCAGATATTGAAAGAACTCTTACTCCTTCAAACTGTTCTTTTAATGGAATAGTATCAGTTACCACTACTTCTCTAAGAACACCTTCCTTCACAGCATTTGAAAGTCTCTCTATTGCAGGACCAGAAAAAACAGGATGAGTACATGTAGCATAAACTTCAATAGCCCCTCTCTCCTTTATGGCTTTTGCAGCATTTACTATAGTTCCTGCAGTATCAATAATATCATCAATGATTATTGCTTTTTTTCCTTCCACTTCACCAATTATATTCATAACTTCAGCAACATTTGGTCTCGGCCTTCTTTTGTCAATAATAGCTATCGGTGCATTAAAAACTTTTGCGAAATTCCTTGCCCTTGCAACACCACCTATATCGGGAGAAACTATAACCGTATCTTCCTCTCCAAAACCCTGTCTTAAAAAGTATTCTGAAAGAACGGGCCTTGCCTGAAGATGATCCACAGGTAGGTCAAAAAATCCTTCAACCTGCTTTGCATGAAGGTCAACAACAACTATATGGTTAACCCCAGAAACAGTAATAATATCAGCCAGTAATCTTGCTGATATAGGATCTCTTGGATTTACTTTTCTATCCTGTCTGCCGTATGCAAAATAGGGAATTACAGCAGTAATTCTACCGGCAGAAGCTCTCTTAAGCGCATCAGCAAGTAAAAGAAGTTCCATTATGTAATCGTTGGCAGGACTACATAAAGGCTGAATAATAAAAACGTCATCATCTCTTACACTTTCATTAATAACAACCTGAATCTCACCGTCACTAAATCTTCCAACTGTAACGTTTGAAAGGGGAATACCAAGATGAGCCGCGACTGCCTTTGCAAGTTCTGGATTAGCATTTCCGGTAATTAGCTTTACTTGATTCATTATTTTAACCTCCTATTAATCCTTTAAAATTTTCAACATTTTCTTTTATATCACCCTTAAAAACAGCAGATCCTGCAACAACAACATCAACTCCTGCATCAATTACCTGCTTAACATTTTCAATCTTTATACCACCGTCTATCTCTATAAGAAAATCCAATTTCATCTTCTCACGAATAGCATTAAGTTTTTTAACTTTTGAAATAGTCTGAGGAATAAACTTCTGACCACCAAAACCAGGATTAACAGACATTATAAGCACAAAATCAACAAAAGGAAGAATATCCTCTATAAAAAACACAGGGGTAGCCGGATTTAAAACCACCCCAGCTTTTTTATCAAATTCTTTAATCATAGATACAGTCCTGTGAAGATGAACAGCAGCCTCAACATGAACAGAAATCCAATCTGCCCCTGCACTTACAAAATCTTTTATATATCTATCCGGTTCAACAATCATAAGATGAACATCAAAAGGAACATCTGTAACTTTCCTTATACTTTCAACAACACATGGTCCAATTGTAAGATTAGGAACAAATCTTCCGTCCATAACATCAATGTGAATAATATCTGCACCGGCTGAAACAGCCTCTTTTATATCCCTTTGTAAATTTGCAAAATCTGCAGAAAGAATTGACGGAGCAAGTAAAGCCATTTCAAAAACCTCCCGCCTAATTTTACAACAGAATACTAAAGTTTTGCGAAGAAATTATATGCAAATCTAAAAGAAATGAAATTTTGCAAAAATTTTACTCCCAAAAGTTGACATATAAAGCTCAACAACCTATATTATTCACCGTCAAGGTTCCCCGGTAGCTCAGCGGGTAGAGCGGGTGGCTGTTAACCACCAGGTCGCTGGTTCGAGGCCGGCCCGGGGAGCCATTTTAATATTAAGTTTGTCTGTTTTATTTGTCTCAAGTTCACCATAGATACTTTCAAGCTTTCCGTGGAGTACAATTTATAATAATACTCTAATAAGCCTTGAAGCACTTACCTCTAAAAATCCCACCTCATCCCACCAACTCCTACAAACCCATTCCACTTAAAATTCAAATTAATAAGACCGTTTTTGTATAATATTGGGTATCATTTTACGATAACTGCAAGATAGGTTAAATTCGGCAATGATTTTTGAAAAAAACTGGGGGAGGATTTACAGATAGAAATGGATATTTTTTACAAAATCAATAAAAGAAGCAATAAAACACCCTCCGTTAAAATTGAGCCGGGAGGAGATAAGAGGGTTGTTATTAAAGTTCCATATGATAAGGAGTTGATAGATAAAGTTAAAACAATTTCAGGAAGAAAATGGATTTTGGAGAAAAAACACTGGGAAATTCCTTATGAGGAAAATTTAATATCAAAGCTTCAAACACTTTTTGGTGAAAATCTCATAATTGACCCATATTTTTATCTTTTGCCTTTAGAAAAGGAACTTTTAATAAGGAAGTATTCAAGGAAAACCGTAAAGTCTTATCTGAGGTACAACCGGGAACTTCTTATTTTCTCTGGTAAAAAACCTGAAGAGATAGATAATAAAGATATTAAAAAATATCTCTATTACATGGTTGCGAGGAAGAAGGTTTCCACCTCCACACTCAATGTAATTATCAATGCCCTGAAATCCTACTATGGGGAGATTTTAAAGAAAAAATTCATTTATAACGTTAAGAGACCAAAAAAGGACAAAAAACTACCTGTTGTTTTGAGCAGAGGTGAAATTAGAAGTATTTTACAGGCTCCAACCAACATAAAGCACAAAGCGATTCTGGTTCTTGCATATTCTTCCGGATTGCGAGTAGGTGAAGTGGTGAGATTGAAACCTGAGGATATTGATGTGAATCGAGGCTTAATCCACATTAAAGGAAGCAAAGGAAGAAAAGATAGATACACTTTGTTATCCAGAACAGCTTTAAAGTTTTTGAGAGAGTACATGAAAAGTTACCACCCGAAAAAGTGGCTATTTGAAGGGGTAAAAGAAGGAAAACACATTACGACAAGGACCGCAGAAAAAATTTTCAAGAACGCCTGTAAGAAAGCAGGAATTAACAAAAAAGTCACATTTCACAGTCTTAGGCATAGTTTTGCGACACATTTATTAGAGAGTGGAACCGATTTAAGGTATATTCAGGAACTTTTAGGTCATGTTCATAGCAAGACTACTGAAATTTATACCCATGTGAGCACAAAAAATCTTGGAAAAATAATAAGCCCTATAGATACATTAAACTTTGATGGAGAGAATGAAAATGATGGTATTAGCTGAAGAGCGGCAGTATCCTGCCAGAGGTAGTATATCCGAACATACTTCTGATATAATCCAAAATTTTCATCATATCCGAACCATAAGTTCGGATATAACAGAGTTATATGACATTCCGCCCCGAAGCCATAAAAAATTTAAAATCTATGTATTACATAATGGAGGATCATGATGCGAGAGATTGATATTGAAAATCACGCTGTTATTGTAAATCACAAAATAAAACATATTAAAAAAGATTGGGGTATATTTTTCACACCACAATGGGTTGTTGATTTTATGGTTGATTTGATAGATGAGGAAAGATTAAACATAAACAACCTAAAAATTCTTGAACCAGCATGTGGGATCTGTCAATTTTTGATTGGAATTAAAAAGAATAAAAACCACATTTTTGAACATGCAATTGCTAAAATAGGTGTGGAAATTAACAAAGAGGTTATCAAATACGCTGAACAACATATTTTTACAGGGGACGAGGATATAAACATAATTCATAACGACTATTTACTTTGGAATTCCAAAGATCATTTTGATGTAATTATAGGAAATCCACCTTATGGAATACCGAGTCTATCAGAACACTACACAATACGGGTGGATAATGAGATTAAAAATCAATACAAAAAAATGTATGAAACTTGGTATGGAAAATATAATGTTTATGGTGCTTTTATAGAAAAATCAATTAAATTATTGAAAGACAATGGACAACTTATTTTCATTGTTCCAGCCACTTTTATGATTTTAGACGAGTTTAAAAAACTTCGTAGTTTTCTTGCAACACAAGGGAAAGCAGAGATTATTTATATGGGTAATGAAGTCTTTAAGCCAGAAGCAGACGTAACTACTGTTATTCTGAAATTTGTAAAAACAAAATCAGAAAAGGGTAAGATAATTTTGTATGATTATAATAGTGCAAACCTAAGGTTAATCACAGAAAATGACGACTGGAAAGGAGAAGTTGTTTTATTCTCTACAGTATTTAGCAGGAAGGTTGACAAAATTTGCAGCTACAGAGTTGGCGATATATACACAATAAGAATATCGCCAAGAACACCAGAGATAAAACATAATCCAGAGATCATCAAAGCAAAAGATATACCAGACAAAGAAAACTTACTTCCAATCCTCAATGGGAGAAACTTAAAAATAGGCAGGGTGGACTATAAACCTATAACGGGGTATTGGATAGACAAAAATAAAAAAACAAAGTTAAGAAAGTTTTTCGATAAACCGCACATAGTCGTTGGATTAGGTTTTAGAGGGGATGGCCAAGTAGGTGCTGCATACGATTATAAAGCATATCCTTGGATGGGTGATGTTTATCATTTATTGAGAAAACACACTTTGATAAATATGCAATTTGATCTTACAGACGAAGAAGTTGTTGGATTTTTGAACTCAGAAATAATAAAAAAGTATGTAAAGGATGTTTTTAGAGACATTACATATCATTTCAATATAACACAACTTAAAATGCTTCCATTACCTACAAAAGAGGAATTAATAAAATTGAAAGAGGTGTTATCATGACAAGAGATTGGAAAGAAGACTTGAGGAAATTTGAAAATTTCCTTAGAGATATAGACATCAAAAAATATGCATATTTGAGACAAATAAAAACTGTAGAGCAAGATTTACCACGGGACCTTTTACCCCTTGAGATTTATTACAAATATTACTGGGAAACAACTGATTTTAAGGATTACGACGAAGTTTTTAAAATATACTGGTCCGAAAAACTCAATTCTTACATCTATGAATTTATAAAGAAATACTTTTATGGTTGTTCATTACAATTTGTTGAGGAAGGTTTTAGAGCAAGATTGTATCGGATATGGATGTCTATTCTTACTCAGTTTCACTTTCAATATTTATGGAATGCGTTATTTGCAGAGAAATTAATATCTTCAGCAGAATTAGATATGATGGGTATCGATGCTATTGTAGAATTGGACAACATAAAGGTTGCTATTCAAGTTAAAAAAGTATCATACAGAAGAGAAGCGTCAGATCGTAGATTTACAAGAAGACAACAAACACATGCTGATATTATTATAGAAGTACCATATTTAGTGATAGACATAGAAGAATTAGAAAACAAATTGAATAATCCTAGAGTTAGAAAATCAACAAAAATAAAATATCAAAATGCTTTAGACACATTCAATAAAAATTTCATTAAACTTGCCAATGGATTTGTTATTTTTAAAAAAGAGTATCTAAAGCATATCTATCAAGTAATACTTGAAAAAATAAAAACAACCGAAAAGGGGAAAAAGATAACTTATGAGGAGATTTTAGTATGGTAAAACAAAAAACCACATTAGGCTTCGGGGCGGAACGCTTCCTCGCTTCGCTCCTCGCCCTCACTTCGTTCGGGTCATATAACAGGTGCATATCCGACTTCGCTATTGCTCCGTCCAAATTCCTCGCTTCGCTCGGAACTTCGGATATGCCCAAAACGTTAGACAAAATTGCTGACAGAGGAAAGAATATAGAAATAAACTATGAGGGCTAAAAGCCCTCCATTAAAGCATCGCTAAAGAAGTTAGTATCAAAACTAAAGCGTAAACAAAAATAATAGAATACATAACATTTTTCAAAAGATTATCCTGAACCTTTTCCATATTACTCCTCCTGAAGATTTTTAACTCCTGATGCTTCCTTTTTCAGCTTCTTTATCTCATTTTCAAAAGTTTCCCGCTTCAAAAAAACAGCAACAAAGTGGCCGACAAATCCTTTAAGAGTAGCCATAGCAGCAAGAAGTAAAATCAATCTATTTATAAAATAAGCAAATCCAACAGGATGGAAAACTTTAAGGAAAAATACAGAAATCAGAAGAGTTGGCAATCCTGCTAAAAAGAAATAGGTAAAATAGGAAAAAGATTTAAAAGAAAGAGCTTCTTCGTATTTTTCCCTTAATTTTTTCTCTACCTCATCAGCAGAAAAACCCTTCTCCAGCAGGACCTTAATATCTTCCGAAATCTTTTTGTCAAAATTTCCCATCCTTCCCTTCCATTAAAGGTTAAAAGTTAGAGGGAATTACCCCTCTAACTTTGCCATAGATATTTTATAAGTTAAGTAACACACAGCAATAAACCATAAAATTGATATTACAAACCACATTTCTATTACCTCCGTTAATAAAGTTCTGCTTCTTCTCCTTCTTCCTGAAGCTCATGAGCGATAGATTCGGCAGAAACTTTAAAGAGAAAGATTCTATACATCCATACCTGATAGGCAACAACAATAGGAACAAATATCAATGCTGCTATAAGCATAACTGTAAGTGTTAATGTACTTGATGCGGCATTGTATATGGTAATACTGTTTTCCACTCCAAGAGATGATGGAAGAAGGAACGGATAAGCGCCTATTGCAGCACCTAAAGTAGCAAATGTTACAGTTAAAGCTGAGAAAAGAAATGCCTGCTTACCGTCAGCCTTGTTTATAGCTAAGTAATAAAGAACAGCACAAACAACAGCAGCAAGAATCATCACAATCTCAAAAGGCATATATCTAAAAAGTGCTTTCTCAACCACACCGTCTTTTATAAACGGAACGATAGAACCAACTATGCTTTTTGGTAAACCAAGATATTTAAGGTCTTCAGGATTTGAAATTTTAAATGAGATGGTATAAGCAAAGCCAAGACATATCACGTAGAAAAGAACAAAACCGAACCAGAGTTTTTTGGCAACAGCCTGAGCTCTTTCAGCAATTGTCCCTTCAGTTTTCCATAAAAGCCAAGAAACACCGTGAAGAGTGAAGAAAAGGAAAGTTGTAACACCAACAATAAGTCCGTAAAGACCGTGTTTTGTAAATGGATTTACAAGATTGATAAAGCTTATTGGAAACTTCTCCGCATAGATAAACCCAGACAGAGAATCTCCTTTTGCAAGACTGTTAATAACTGGAAGTCCGGCAAGAACATTACCAATAGCAACACCTACAAGAAGAGCGGGAACAGCACTTCCAAAGAACACCATCCAGTCCCAGAAATTTCTCCACGATGGACTTTCCTCTTTACTTCTAAACTCAAAAGCACAAGCCCTCATAATAAGGGCAACAAGAACAACAAAAAGAGCTATGTAGAGAGAGCTAAAAAGTGCTGCATACATTTCCGGGAAAGCTGCAAAAACAGCAGCACCAGCTGTGATAAGCCACACCTCATTACCATCCCACACAGGACCTATAGAGTTAAGCATCGCCCTTCTTTCAAGGTCTGTTTTAGCGATAAATGGATGCAGAATACCTACTCCAAAGTCAAAACCATCTGTTATAAGGTAGGCAATGATAAGCACACCTACCAGTAAAAACCAGATTGACTGTAAATCAAAACTCATAGCTACACCTCCACTTTATTAGTGAGTTTCTGGAGCTTTTGAAGCGTATTTTCCAATCAGATAAAAGTTTGCAAACGCAAGACCGGAAAAGATAACAAGGAAAACGATATAGCTTATTAAAATCTCTGCACTTGTAATCTTAGAAACACCTTCAGCAGTCTTTAGAGCAACAGATGTTGGATCTTTATAGTTAAACGGATAAACTATCCACGGCTGTCTTCCAACCTCTGCCATAGCCCAACCAAGCCAGTTAGCTATATAAGCAAGAGGAATTGTAAATAGAGCAACTTTAAGGAAAGTTTTACTATTTTCAAGCTTTTTAAACTTAAGAAGACCTACAAGGAAAAGTAAAACATAGAACATTCCGATATAAATCATAAGGTGAAACGCCCAGAAAACGATATTGACAGGAGGGATGTAATTTCCCGGTCCCCAAACTTCTTCAAACTCTTTCTGTAAATCTTTCAATCCTTTAACTTCAGCATTTGGATTATTGTAAAGCATTAAACTTAAACTTCCAGGAATTGATGGAATTTCTATAACGTTTCTCTGTCCATTCTGGTCAGCCCACGCAGCGATAGCAATTGCAGGACCTTTTTTTGTTTCCCATAAAGCTTCAGCAGCTGCTATTTTAGTTGGCTGAAATTTTGCTGTTTCAACAGTATGAACATGACCAATTCCCATTTCGGCAACTGAAGCAATAAGTCCAAAAATTATCGCTATAAACGCAGATTTCTTGAAAAGCTTAACATTGTTACCTTTAAGAAGATGATATGCACTGATACCAAGAACAAAAGCAGCTGAAAGAATAAACCCTGCAGTAATCGTGTGCATAAACTTTATATCTGCAGCAGGACTTAAAACAATGTCGGCAAAACTTGTAAGAACAGCTTTTTTACCTGCAAGACCTTCAACAAGTTTTGAACCTGCTGGGTGCTGCATCCAGCCGTTAGCAACAAGAATCCAGAATGCAGAAATGTTACTTCCGATGGCTGTAAGCCATGCAGCAAGAAGGTGAACTTTTTTAGGCACTCTATCCCAACCAAAAAGAAGAATTCCAACAAAAGTTGATTCAAGGAAAAACGCCATAAGTCCTTCAAAGGCAAGTGGTGCTCCGAAAATATCTCCCACAAATCGGGAATATACTGACCAGTTCATACCAAATTCAAACTCGTGAACAATACCTGTTGCCACACCAATGGCAAAGTTAACTGCAAAAAGTTTCGTCCAGAACTTCGCAAGAATCTTATAGTCTTCCTTCCCGGTCTTGTAATAGATAGTAAGCATAATCGCAATGAGAATGGAAAGACCGAGGGTTAAAGGAACGAAAATAAAGTGAAAAAACGCAGTCATGGCGAACTGCAGACGAGACATGGTGAGGAGAAAATCCATCTTGTCCTCCTTTTCAAGTTTTTTAAAAGTCTTATTTCCAAAGAGAAAGGAGATGAGAAGCCATTTCCCATCTCCTTTCCCTAAAATCTTCAACTATAACCATATAAATCAATCAGCAAGTATCTCGTCTATAGTAACAACACTACCAACATTACCAGCAATATCCGGGCCTGGTTTCAAGGTTTTCTTACCAGGTCTCCAGTTTGCAGGGCACGCCTCATCTGGATGCTCATACACATACTTCCAGGCATCAAGCTGTCTTAAAAGCTCTTTTACACTCCTACCAACAGGAGGATTAAGAACCTCCTCTGCAACTATAATTCCATCAGGATTGATAATAAACCTTCCTCTTCTTGCTATACCAGCGTCTTCCATATAAACACCGTAATCCCTTGCAGTCTTTCCTGTAGGATCAGCAGCAAGAAGGAACTTAACATCTTTCATTAAAGGTTCTACTTTGCAGAAAATCTGGTGGCTGAAAACAGTATCTGTTGAAATAGCGATTACCTCAGCACCTCTTTTCTTAATTTCCTCATGCATAGCTGCGACCGCAGCCAACTCTGTAGGTCAAACAAATGTAAAATCAGCCGGGTAAAAACATACTACAAGAAATTTTCCATCCCCATTTGGGACATAATCTGAAAGTTTCACAGATGTGTAAGAATCTGTTACTGGATCATACGCCTGAAGCTCAAACTCTGGTGCCTTCTGTCCTACTAAAGCCATGGCTTCCTCCTTGTTATAGGGTTTTAATAAAACTGATAATTATTCGCAAGAAAATAATAGATAAATTTTTGACAAAAGTCAATTTCACCTAAAAGTTTTTCTAAATTAATGCCTTTCATCCCCTCTCCTTGTCAAAATTAACTTATATTCCAGTATTATTGTAAGATTCAAGCAGTTTCACTATTTCATTATAACCTTTCATTTTCGCCATTAAAAGTGGAGAGACTCCATGAACTGTTTTAATATTCTTATCCGCTCCTGCATCAAGAAGCATTTTTACAATAGATGTTCTTCTGTACTTTACAGCAAAGTAAAGAGGAGTTTCTCCCCTATTATTTTGGACATTTACTTTTGCACCTTTCTCAAGCAGGAGTTTAACTGCTTTTTCTTTTCCCATATATACAGCGTAATGAAGAGGAGTATTTCCTATTTTGTTTTCAGCATTAACATCAACCCCTTTCTCAACTAACTTTCTTAAAACTTTCATCTCTCCCTGTCCTGCTGCAAAGTGGATAGGCAACTCTCCTTTTTTTGTAGATAGGTTAATATCAGCTCCTTTATCTATCAGATAAAGCGCTATATCCTCATGCCCTCTGATAATAGCTTTTATCAAAGGAGACCACCCGTGAGGGTCTCTATCATTTAAATTAGCCCCAGAATTGCAAAGAAGCTTAACAATGTCAAAATTTCCCTTATAGACAGCAAACTGTAGCGGAGTAAATCCCATAAAGTTCTTTGCATTAACATCAGCACCGTGAGTTAAAAGATAGCCAACTATCTCTTTATAGCCTTTTATAGAAGCATAATGGATGGGTTGATAACCACCAACATTTTTCGCACTTACATCCGCTCCCTTCTCTACCAAAATCTTCACAACTTCAAAATTACCGTTCAATACAGCCCGATGAAGAGGTGTAAAACCCTTTTTATCTTTTGCATCAACAAAAGATCCCTTATCAATAAGCAAACCGACAACATCAGATGCACCACTTTCTGCTGCAAAATGGAGCGGTGTATAACCCACTTTATCCTTTTTATTAACATCAGCTCCCGCACCTATAAGAGCTGTGGCTATATTCTTTTCCCCAAGAGCTGCAGCATAATGCAAAGGTGTCATCCCTTTTGTGTCAGTGGTGTCTGGATTAACACCTGACGCAAGGAGGGCTTTTACTTTTTTTAAATCATTACTTAAAACAGCTTCATGCAGGTTTGTTTTTCTTATGTGAGCAGTCTCTCTCAAAAAAGTTCCTCTGTAAACCTCAAGAGGATTAAGCTGAGCTGCAACTGCAGAACCTGATGTAACAACGCCCAGTAAAACTACTATTAAAAATTTTCTCATAAAAATCTCCTGATAATGAAAATCTTTATCATTTAGATTATCCTTTTCAATCCTCTATGTCAAGATTTTTTGGAAGAGTGTTTGAAAATTCTCATTTGTTTCTAAAAGGTATTGAGATTCTTCGGCTGCAAAGCAGCCTCAGAATGACGAAGAAAGGCATCCTGAGGGCAAAGCCCGAAGAATCTCTTAAAGTTCATAGCCATTTTTCAAACAGCCTCAGATTTTTTAGAGAATATCGGAAATTATTAAGAGAACAAAGGACTTTCATATAGCTCAACTGTTTGTTTTTGCATGAATGTTTTGTTCTTTATTTGGATGATTTTTTCAAACACTCTTACTGAATTTCTGATATAATATACTAAGAGAAGAAAATTTTGTTAAACAAGGAGGGGCTTATGAAAGAATGAAAGAAAGAAAGAAAGAAAGAAAGAAAGAAAGAAAGAAAGAAAGAAAAAACTACTACTAAGCGGTGTGGTTCTTGCAGGAGTTTTTCTCTCAACAGCTGGTAACGCTCAGGAATCTGGCCTTGAAAACATTAAGTATGGAGTGAAAGGCGGGTTAACTATTGGAAAACTCTCAACTAATTTTGATGAAGTAGTTGAACAATACTTTCCAGTCGGAGTAGCAGAAACATATACTGAAAATTCCGCAGTAGGATTTGCTGTTGGAGGATACGTAGAGACACAGATAGCACCAAATTTAAGTGCAGAACTTGACACTTTTATTGTTCAGAAGAATGGAAAAGTAGAAGTTGAAGTTCCTGACTACAACTTTAAATATGAAAGTGATATCAAGCTAACTTACCTGGAAATAGCTCCCACAATCAAGTATTCTGTTTCCAATTTCTATGTATTAGGAGGACCTTTCCTTGCCTATATTCTATCTGCAAAGTATGATGAGACAGTAACTGTCAGTGGAGTTTCCACATCCGACTCAGGAGACATAGAAGACATATCTTCTCTTGACTATGGTCTTACTTTTGGTGTTGGGATGACATACGGAAAGTTTTTAGCAGAAATTAGATTTGACTTAGGATTAAAAGACATAGATGACGCAACTACAGATAACGTTGAAGAAGAAGTGAAAACGAGAGCTCTTTACATGATGGCAGGTTATACCTTTTAATCTACCCTTCCCCTCCGCGGAGAGGGGACCTAATACTTCCATCCCATAGATAAGCACTACTGTTTATTAAAAATTTCATTGTTGGAACACTGCCTACTTGAAGCAAGCTTATTCTCTTGAACTTTTGTTCTTTCTCTTATGATTCCTCAAACACTCTCAGATTTTTGAGATAAATCAATGTAACTTTAGTTCACCTGCATTAATTAGGTAACAAACAGAAAAATAAGGAGGAGCTTTTGAAAAAGTTTTTTCTGACAGCAGCAATTTTACTACTACCACTAAAAGCATACACTCTTACGATAGAGGAAGCAGTTAACATAGCACTAAAAAACAATGCGGATTTAAAGATTGCTAAATCAAAAATTAAGATTGCAAATTTAACAAAAGAGGAAAAGAAAAAAAGTAATTTTGGAAAATTTTTACTTAACGGAAGCTACACCCATTACAACATACCGAGAACCCTTGCTCCTATAGTTCCTCCTCTAACTTCACCAATAGTAACCGACAAAGATATATCATCTCTTGGAATCTCATACACAGTAACTCTCTTTTCAGGATTTTCAAACGTTGAAGAGGTTAAAATCGCATCTATAGAAAAGAAAATGGCAGAAAACTATCTTAATCTTTCAAGATCCCAGATAGCTTACAACGTTCGTTCCATTTTTCTTAAAATCTTGTCCCTACAGGAGAGCAGGAAAGCTCTTTATTCTTACATGACAGCCCTTAAAAGGCTAAAAACTGATATACAAACAGGAATAAAAGCAGGGAAAAGACCCGAAATAGATCTTTTAAAAGTTGAAGGAGAAATAGAAAAGATCAATTCAGAAGTGGAGAAAATAGATGGAAATATAAAAGCTTTAAAAGCAACTCTTGCCTTTCTACTTGGGAAAGAGAAAGTTGATGAAGAGATTGAACCTGTATCTTTTCCATTAGATAGATTTACCAGCGATTTTAAAAATACAACCTTTAGCCAAAATCCACAGGTGAAAATAGCAGAACTTGAGCTTAAAAAAAGTGAAAAAACGGTAAGAAAGATAAAAAGCTCCTACTACCCAACCATAAACTTAAGTGCTTATTACGGAAAAAATTTCGGTGGGGGAGAAAGTAAAACACTGTGGCAGGTGGGAGTAACATTAAACTGGCTGATATATGATTTTGGAAGTAGAAAGATTAAAGTGGAAAAGGCACTTGAAAACACCTCAATCTCAAAGATAAAAATAGAAAAAGTGAAACTTTCCCTTATAAAAGAGATGGAGGAAGCAAAAGCAAAAATCCTTTCTGCGGAAGGGGCTTTAAAAAGTGCAGAGAAAGAGATTGCTCTGACAGAAAAGGTTAAAGAGATAGAGAAAGTAAGGTATGAAACCGGGGCAGGCACAATATATGACCTTCTAACAGCACAGGCGAAATATGAAAGTGCAAAAGCCAGATTTATAAATGCAAAATATGAACTTCTTGACGCATTCTACTACATGAAATATGTAAAAGGCGAGGTGAAGTAATGAAGAAAGTCATCACTATAATTGTTCTTTTAGTAGTAATTTTTGCAGGAGTAAAACTTGTTAAAAAGAGAAAAGCTGAAATTGAAAAACTCTCTGTTCCAACAATACCTCAAATAACAGTTAAAACCATTACGCCACAAAGAGGAAAAGTTGTAAGTAGTGCAATATTTACAGGAAAAGCAGAATATAAAGATAAAGTATTTGTAGCAACGAAACTTTCAGGCTACATTCAAAAAGTATATGTCAGCGAAGGAGAAAATATTAATAAAGGACAGATTTTGGCTACTATAGATTCAAAAGAGATAATAAGTGGAATAAATCAACTTGAGAAGAACAAAGAAGCTATTAAAAAAGCGATAGAGTCTCTTGAACTGGGATTAAAAGCGGCTAATGTTGAACTTAAGTTTGCAAAAGACAGATACACCAGAATAAAAACTCTCTACGAAGCAGGAGGAGCATCGAAAGAGCAACTTGAAGCAGCGGAAACAGAACTAAACCTTAAAAAAATAAAGGTGAAAACAGCAGTAAAAAATATAGAGGCAAAGGAGAAAGAACTTGAATCTGTAGAAGAGGTGATAAAAGGAAAAAAGTCTCTTCTTCAGTACACCACCATAACTTCTCCGGTTAATGGAGTGGTTGGAACAGTTTTCGTTAAAAACGGTAATCTTGCAGTTCCCGGGAAACCTATAATGACAATTTTGTCTGGAAAACCTAAAGTAACCTTCCTTTTCCCTGATAAAAATCTCATAAAACCCGGAATGAAGGTTGAAATAAAAGAATACGGCAGGGGAAAAATAACAAAGATTTATCCAGAAACAAAAAACGGTCTTTTCATAGCTGAAGTGAAACCTGAAAAAAATATCCCTGATGGTGCACTTTTAACATTGAAAGTGTTAATAAAAGAAGCTGAAGGAACCGTTATTCCGCTAAACGCACTGATAGAAACAGATAACGGAACCTTTGTGGTTGTTAAAACTGATAAAGGTTTTGAAAAAAAGAGAGTAAATGTGATAGCAACGGATATATCAAAAGCCGTGATATCTCCTGGGATAACATCTCCAATAGCCATCGGCAGTGAATCTAAACTTTTAAGACTTATAGCAGGTGGTGAAAGATGATAAAGATCCTACTTAAAAGACCCTACTTTATATACTCTTTTCTTGCACTATTTCTCTTTCTTGGAATTTACGGATACAACAACATAAACAGAAAGCTGTTTCCCGATTCAAACCGTCCAGAAGTTGCAGTGGTTATTGTTGAACCGGGAGCTTCAGCCAAGGAGATAGCTTCAAATATTGTCGTTCCTGTAGAGAGGGAACTTTACACCCTTGATAGAATCAGAAGAGTTTACTCCACAACAATAGACGAAGTTACCGTGATTCACGCAGAGTTTAACTATGGAAAAGATATAGGGACAGCCACTACAGAGGTAACTCAGGCAGTATCAAAGATTAGAAGTGATTTACCGCCGGACATCAGAGAGCCTCAAATTTACAGAATAGACAGTACACTCCAACCTATCGTTGTAATTTCAGTATCATCAAAAAAGCTTCCCCTCACAGATATAAGAGAGATAGCGGAAAATGATATAAAAAATACTCTCCTTCAGGTAGAAGGGGTTGCAAATGTTGACATTTTTGGTGGTTACAAGAAGGAAGTAATGGTAATTCCTGATAAGAAACTACTTGATAAGTATAATCTCTCTCCAGCAATTATAGTTGCAACACTTTCAAAGCACAATAGGGACTTTGCCATAGGTTCAATAGAAAACAATTTTTCAAAGGTTTTGTTAAAAATAAAAGGGAAACGGGATGTCCTTGAAAGTATTAAAAACATTCCAATAACTTCCTCTATCAAATTGAAAGACGTAGCAAAGGTGCATTTTGGCCACTATGAAAATACCGCTCTTTATTACGGCAACCAGAACCCCGCCATTGCACTTGCAGTTCAGAGAGAATCGGATGCTGACGTTGTAAAAACTATTGAAAAAGTAGAAAAAACTCTAAAAGAGATGGAGAAAAGATATCCATCTCTTCACTTTGAAATAACAGATACACAGAAAGATACAATAGTGCAAAGTACAACGAATATGTTTGAATCTCTGCGAGATGCAATAATAATGTCCACCATAGTGGTGTTTTTCTTTCTCGCAAGTTTCAGACAGGTTCTTGTTGTTCTCTTCACAATTCCTCTTGTTTACGCTTCAACTGTAGCTCTTATGTGGATTACAGGGATAGAATTCAATGTGGTTACCCTCACTGCAATTATACTTGCCCTCGGACTTTTACTTGACGATGCTGTTGTAGTTATGGAAAACATAGAAAGACACTATAGGGAATTGAAAAAACCTATACGCAGGGCTGTTATTGAAGGAACAGAAGAGATAATGTTTTCAGACCTTGCCGGAACAATAACAACAATGGCTGCACTATTTCCTATTCTTTTTGTTGGTGATTATCCGCAGACAATATTCAGACCCCTTGCTGGCACTTTACTTCTTGCCCTTGCTGCTTCATACATTATCTCAATAACAGCAGTTCCCCTTCTATCCATGAGACTTCTTGCAATAAAACATCCGTTAATACTGAAATTTGAAGAAGTGTTTGAAAAGGTCATCTCAAAATTGAATAACAGTTTTAGAATGTTCTTCCATAACCTAGTAAAAGCAGGAATTGAAAATAGAGCAGTAGCTGGAAGCTACCTTTTGGGATTAATACTACTATTTGTTATAAGTGTCAAAGGGCTAATGCCTATAATCGGAAAGGAACTAATGCCCCCGATGGATACAGGAATAGTTAAAATAGGCATAACTGTTGATCCAAACCTGACAATTGAGGACAGCAAAAAAGTCCTTGAGAAAACATTAAAAGCAATCTACTCCAGCGGGAAAGTTATAAGGGTTTCCTCTTCTATAGGAAGTGAAGCGGGAGTTTTATCCATAGGGAGTGGAGGTGGCATAGACTCCATATCTATAACAGCTACCTATGTAAATCGTTTTGAACGAAAGAAAACCATCTGGGAAATAGAAAGAGAGTTGAGAAGAAAAATAGCCCGAATTCCGAACATTGAACAGTTTACAGTATCCGACTACGGAGCAACAGCCCTTTCAAGTATTAAAGGAAACATAGACGTTACTTTATATTCCTCAAACTTTGACTCTCTTGAAAAAGCCGGAAAGTATGTTGAAAAAGCTATCTACAGCACTAAAGGAATAACCTGTGTAGCAAGGAGCTGGAATAAAAACAAAAAAGTTTATGTTCTCAAAGTTAATGAAGAGAAAGCGCTATCTTACGGTTTGACTCCCGAAGAGATAGCTTTTCAACTTACACAGCTTTTAAGAGGGATAAAAGCAACTTCCTTTCCAGTGATAAACTCCAAAGATTTCTCCATTAGAGTATGGATGGACAAAAACAGCAGAGATTCTGTTAAGACTGTAGAGAACACACTGATTCAAACAAAATTTGGAAAAATTCCCCTTTCAACAGTTGCAAAAGTTGAAGCAGTATATGAACCAAATGTTATAACAAGAGAGAAGCTGTTTTATACTCTTGATATTTATGGTTTCAGAGAAAAAGCAGCAATCACTCACATAATGGACAGTTTTGATAAAGCGTTTAAAAAGTATGAAACTAAAATTCCTCCAGATGTAAAACTTGAGCAAAATGGTGATGTAAAGCAGTTTACAGATTCAGCTAAAAGAATGGTAAGAGCCATAGGATTTGCGGTGCTTCTTATATTCTTTGTTCTTGTTCCGATGTTTAATTCAGTGAAGGCACCTCTTCTTATAATAGTATCCATTCCTTTAACATTAATAGGTGCTGCGTGGTCTCTTCTACTGTTCGACTATCACATCTCAATGCCTGCAATGATGGGATTTGTTCTTTTAAGTGGTATTATCGTTAACAACGCAATTTTACTGATAGACTTTGCGCTTAATGGCATTAAGAAAGGACTAACTCCAAAAGAAGCGATTCTTGAAAGTATAAAAATAAGAACAAGACCTGTTCTTATGACAGCTTTTGCAACAACAGCCGGTATGCTTCCAGTAGCCATGGGAAATGCTATAGGACTTGAAAGGCTTGCTCCACTTGGAGCGGTAGCCATCGGTGGACTTATTGTTGGAACATTCCTTACACTTGTATTTATTCCGCTTCTATTTATCTACACGTATAAAGAAGCAAATTGATAGGGGGTTAAACCCCCTTTATAAGATTAACTCCCGTGCTAATAAGTTTTTCAACTTCCGAAGGAGTAGGTGCTTCAGCATAAGTTCTGAATACAGGCTCTGTTCCTGAAGGTCTGAATAAAAGCCACGAATCATCCTCAAAGATAAGCTTTAATCCATCTATTGTAAGGGCTTTTTTTACCTTCTTTCCTTCAACTTCAGAAGGCGGAGAAGAGATAAGCTCTTTTAATTTTTCCCTTTCTTTTTCTGTAACAGGGAGATCTATCCTCCTGTAGTAAGCAGAGCCAAACTCCTCAAACAGAGCATCAACCATCTGAGAAACCGTTTTACCTTCAACAATCATCTTCTCAACAACATAAAGCCCCATTAAAAGGCCGTCCCTCTCAGGTAGGTAATCTATCAGAGCATAACCTCCGCTCTCTTCACCACCAAAAAGAACCTTCTTTTCAAGCATAACCTCTGTAATGTTTTTGAATCCTACCGGTGTTTCAACAAGCTCTATTCCAAAAGCTTCACATATTCTATTTACAAGATAACCTGTAGAAACGGTTTTCACAACGCAACCACCTTTTAAACCTTTATTCCTTAAAAGGTGAAGAAGAATCAGAGCATAAACTATCTGAGAGTTAACAAAATTTCCTTTCTCATCAACAATTCCCACTCTATCACCATCACCGTCGTGGGCTATACCTATATCACTTTTAGTTGCTCTTACCTTCTCCATAAGAGTTCTTATGTTTTTCTCCACTATAGGCTCAGGATGTTTATTATTAAAGAGAGGATCTCTATAGCTGTGAATCTGTGCTACAGTGGCCTTTGTTCCTTCCAGAGCTTTTGAAACAAAACCCTGTTGTGCCCCGAACATAGCGTCGTGAACTATCTTAACTTCTCTCTCTCTAAAAAGAGAAAGGTCAATCTGGTTTCTCACACCTTCAATATAAGGAGTGTTGATATCAAGAAGCTCTATCTCTCCCTTACCACCGCTTTTTTCATCCACATTTTTCAACTTTTCCTCTATTCGTTTAACGTAAACTGTTCTCGCTGCCCCTCCAAACGCTTCTTTAACCTTATAACCGTTATACTTTCCGTAGTTGTGAGAAGCTGTAATAACTATACCGTTATCAAATTCAAGATACTTTGTTGCATAGGAAACCGCAGGAGTTGGAGAGAAAGTATCAGAAAGAGAAACCTCAAACCCCTCACCTGAGAGAAGCTCTGCAACAAACTTTCCAAACTCGGGAGAGAGAAACCTCATATCATAACCAACAACAACTCTCTTTGCCCCATCCTCTTTTAAAACTTTGGCATGAGCAAGAGTAACTTTTTTTAAATTTTCAAACGTAAAATCGTCAGCAATAACACCTCTCCAACCATCAGTCCCAAACTTTATAGCCACCTTTACCTCCATAGCCCAAAAGTAGCTTAGATTATACTAAAGAAAACAAAAATTTATATGGTAGAATTTTAAAAAGACGCACTTTTAAAACCAAATATTGTCACAGGAGAAAGATGAAATATAAACTCTTCATGGACCCTGTTTACGATGAATTTGTAATGGTAGAAAGAAACGGCGTAGAAGAGATGATAATAAACTCTCCTATCATGCAACGGCTAAGATACATAAGACAGCTTGGTCCTTGCTATTTTGTGTATCCTGGAGCAGAACATACAAGATTCCAGCACTCTCTGGGAGTTTACTGGCTCGTTCATAAAGCGTTTAACTTTCTTGAAAAAAGGGGGTTTTCTTTTGATAAGGAAGTAAAGTTTTATGTTTCAATTGCCGCTCTAACCCACGATTTTGGACATTCACCGTTTTCCCATGCTCTTGAAAACAGCATAGTTCCTTATAAACATGAAGAACTTACAATAAAAGCTTTAGAGATTCTTGAAAATAAAAAAATAATTGATAAAACCACTGTGGAAAAGGTAAAAGATATAATTGAAAAGAACTTTCATCTTCCATTTGCATATCAACTTATATCAAGTCAACTTGACTGCGATAGACTGGATTATCTGAGAAGAGATGCTTTCTATACAGGTGTTAGTTTTGGTAAGGTTGACGTTAACAGAATTCTTGCATCAATAGATCTTTATGAAAACAATCTTGTATGGAACTATAAAGGATTTAATGCTCTTGAATCATACGTAATGTCAAGGTATCAGATGTATTGGGCTGTTTATTTCCATCCTGTCAACATATCTGCTCAAGTTTTGCTTCAAAAAATGTTAAAAAGATTAAGATTTCTTCTTTTGAATGGAACAGATGTTGAGATGGATTCCCTTTTAAAGGAAACCATTATAGATAAAGATATTGAAAAATTTTTTCTACTAACAGATGCCTCCATAATATCATCTGTGTATCAGTTTACTCTTTCAAGAGATTCCATTTTAAGGGATTTAAGCACTCGCTTTGTTAAAAGGCAGTTTTTTAAACCCATAGAAATTGAAAGTCCACAGATAGTCCTTGATGCAAAAGAGAAGCTTATAAACAACGGTTATGACCCGGATTACTATATGGCTCTTATAGAACCGGCAAAAGTAGCTTACTCTTACTATTCTCCAAGAAAACTTGATGCAATACTTGTAAAAATGAATGATCACGTTGTAGAGGAAGTATCAAACATCGCCCCAACCGACGCTCTAAAATCTTTGTCAAGAAAAGTTAAGAAAACGATTCTTTTTATACCTTCCGAGTTGAACTTTAAAGTGTGAAATAGAAAAAATAAATATCAGCATTTATGTAGGTAAAAATAAGGGACGGCTTGAACAACCGTCCCTTGCAAATCTATCAGGTTATTTCACAATGATATCTGTTTCAGCAGTTGGATAGATTTGAGGAGTATCGTTATAATATCCCACTACTCCAACAACATCAATAGTATCTCCAGCATTTACAAATGTAGATGGGTCAAATCCTGCTTTTCCACAATAAACAGTTAAAGTATTAACTCCATCAGTTACAGTTACACTTGAGGAAGATACATTCTCAATTGTTACATTGGTAAGTTTAACAAGCATTCCAGCATAGCTTTCTATATTTTGAATAGATGCTTCAGCAGGTTCTGGTAAATCTCCTTCTCCTGTAATAGTAAAATCTGTTTCAGAATCTGGCTTTATTTCAACCATCCCACTGTAAGAAGTTAACGTTCCACTAATAGTTACAAGAGAACCAACGGTTACGTCATCAGGAATATTTGAATAAACAGCTATTCCTTGAGTATCATCCTGAACAAAGATGAGATTACCAAAATCAGCAGTCACAACACCGGATACCTGAATATCTTTTCCTTCAAGTTCAGAATAGTTGTCATAAGCTTCCTTAATAGAGTCAAGAACAATTACAGAAGTTGTGTTATCTGTAACTGTTTCATTTTCAGAAGAGGTAGAAACAATTTCTATATCTGAATTAGTACGTGGAAAGATTTCCGGTTTATCAATATAGTATCCGATAACACCTGTAACATTAACAACATCACCCACATTTACCAGAGAAGAAATTCCAAGTCCAGCCTTATCGTAAATTGTAAGAGTATTCGCTCCATCACTTATGGTTACACTTGAAGAAGATACATCACTAACTGTAACATTTGAAATTTTCACAAGAGTTCCAAGATTATCCATAACTTCATCAAGTGTAATTTCCTTTGGAGATGGAACTTCACTTTCTCCGTTGATAGTTACATTATCTGCGTTAACTGGAACTATTTCAACCATACCGTTATACTTTGTCAACTCTCCACTTACTGTTACATTTGAGCCAACAGAAAGTTTATCAGCAACTTCGGAAGCTTCCCCAAGCCACACAGCAATACCTTCAGAATCATCCTGAATGAAAACAAGGTTTCCAAATTTTGCAGTTACAACACCTGTAGCCTGAACAATAGTATTCTCCAAAGAATCGTAATCTTCATAAGCTTCAGCAATAGAGTTTAATACAGTTACCTGTGATGCAATATCCTGATGACCGTAAATAGTTACATCATCAGCACTTACAAGTTTTAGCTCTTTTGTTCCTCTAAATTGGGTAACCTGAGCTCTCATTTTTATCATATCACCGGGAGAGAATTCAGGATGATGACAATCTCCAGCCCATACAACTATTGAGCCTGTATCATCCTTAATTGTAAGAAGATTTCCATCATAAGCTGTAGTAACAACTGTTGCATTTACTGTAACAAAACGACCGTAGTAATATTCAAAATTTGTGTCATCTGTAATTTCTGAGATTTTCATTTCAGGGTTATCTGAAAACTTATACACAATCGTTCTATTATAAAATTCACCATCTGAAGTTCTTACAGATATTTCAACATCATGGTTTCTATTGTCTATAACTGTAGGCGTAATAGTTCCTGTCACGTGATACCATGTAATTTTCGGAGTAACTACTGGTTTTACATCAAAGCAAACAGGTGTTCCGTTATCTATCGTGTAACAAACATCTTCAACTGTTTTATTCTCATAATAAACATTGAATTCTGCAGCCACAGGTTCATTTATTACAACATCCACAGGATTTAAAAGATTTATCTGTTTCGTTTTGCCTATACCTTTATAAAACCTGTTTATCTCACCATCTTTAATGTAGTAAACTGCATAACCTATTGGGTTTCCGTCAGGTGTCTTTCCAGTCTGCCACCAATCACCGCACGGTGCACCATCCTGATATTCGGGAATACCGTCTCTATAGATAACTCTATTATCATGAGTATGCCCCGCTACTATTGCTATGTGACCCTTATAAGGCTTGATTATATCCATAAAAGCAGAATAACTTTCATCTTCCCATGAACCAAGTGGCTGATGATATGCAATAATAATAAATTTGTCTTTATTTGCTTCAAGATCCTCTTTAAGCCAATCAAGCTGCTCCTGTGGAAGCCTAACTGCCCTGTATCCTGTTTCAGGAATCTCTTCAGGATCAAGCATTACAAAGTGATAGTTGCCTTTATCGTAAGAATAATAAGTTGTATCTTTATCCTTATCTATATACTCAAAAATTAAGCCGTTTCCATATCTTGGATCATCTTTATCAATATCGTTAACTTTTATACCTGCCTGATCATGATTTCCCGGAGCAAAGAGAAAAGGAATTCCAGAATCAACAATTGGATTATAAATGGTTGATTCAACAAGTTTAAACCATCTTTCATCTGTATCAAGATCATGGCTATCAGCAAGAGCAACTATATCACCTGTGTCAACGACAACCTCCGGCTCCATAGAAAGAACTTCTGCTACTGCTTTTTTCATTGTTGTCACAGGGGGAATTGTTCCTCCGAAAACATCAGCAACTTCTGTGTCGTTTGTTAGGTGAATATCGGCAAAGTGAGTGAAAAACGCTTCTCCGTACTTTGTTTCATTGTTCGCTTCATTATTTACACCATTACTACAACCAGCACCTGCCAGAAGACAAGAAGCAGAAAGCACAACCAATAATAATCTGCTTTTTTTAAAGACAGCCATGGCACTTCCTCCTTTAAATTTTTAAAAATTTTTGCCATGGCAATAATAATTTCTAATTAGTTAAATTTCCGTTAAAAATAAAAAAAAAGGGGGCAAAAGCCCCCTTTTTTAACTGGATTAACCTTAAAACTTATTCTTTATCCTCTTCATCTTTGGACTTTTCACAATACTGCCATGAAACTTTCCTGTATTCTTTCCTTCCGGTACCTGCAGGAATCAGTCTTCCGATAATCACGTTTTCTTTGAGACCTCTTAAGTAATCTCTCTTTCCTCTTACCGCGGCTTCAGAAAGAACTCTTGTTGTTTCCTGGAATGAAGCAGCGGAGATAAAGCTTTCGGTAGAAAGAGCAGCTTTAGTAATACCTGTGAGAACAGGTTTTGCTTTAGGAGGTCTCTTACCCTCCTCAAAAAGCTTTGCTCTTACCTTTTCAAACTCTTCTCTGTCAACAATCTCTTCAACGAGGAAGTTACTGTCACCTGCATCTTCTATCTTAACTTTTCTAAGCATTCTCTTAATAATCACCTCAAAATGCTTGTCGTTAATCTCAACACCCTGAGCACGGTAAACAGACTGAACTTCGTCAAGGAGGAATTTTTCTACAGCTCTTTCACCCATTATTGCAAGAATATCATGAGGGTTGAGCTGACCATCAGTTAGCGGCTCTCCTGCTTTCACATAATCGCCGGTTCTAACATAAATGTACTTACCTTTTGGAACTTCGTATTCTCTCTTAACACCTGTTTCAGGGTTAAGAATTGTTATCTTTTTCTTGGCTCTTTCAGTTTCAACATACACTTTACCGTCTATCTCTGCAAGAATAGCAGCATCTTTCGGCTTTCTTGCCTCAAGAAGCTCAGCAACCCTTGGGAGACCACCTGTAATATCTTTTGTACCACCTATTTTACGAGGGAGTCTTGCAAGCTGAGTACCGACTGTAACCCTTTCCCCCTCTTTAACCATTACACGGGAACCAACTGGAAGAGGATAGAAATCAATAACTTTACCATTATCATCAACAATCTCAATTGTAGGCTCATAGGGAAGTGTTCTGTACTCAAGAATTACCGGTTCTGTTTCTGAAATTGTTACACCTGGAATAATGTCTTTGTACCTTACATTTCCAGCCCTTAGAGCAAGGATAGGAACAGCAAGAGGATCCCATTCAACAAGGATTGTGCCCTTTTTAACTTTCTGTCCATCTTCAACTCTTAAGTAAGAACCGTAAGGTATATCATATCTTTCAAGATGTTTACCTGTTTTTTCGTCAATAACGGCAATTTTACCTGCTCTATTTATAACAATAACATTTCCTTCTGTATCCTTGATGGTATTAACGTCAAAAATTTTTACAACACCATCATGTTTTGCTCTGTATTCGGAAGCCTCAGCGCCACGCATAGCAATACCACCAATATGGAAAGTACGCATTGTAAGCTGAGTTCCCGGTTCACCAATAGACTGAGCAGCAATAATTCCAACTGCTTCTCCAAGCTGAACTTCTCTTCTTCTTGCAAGATCCAGTCCATAACACTTGGCACATACGCCAAAATCGGCTTTACAGGTCATAACAGATCTTATCTTAACACTATCTATACCGAGGTCCTCAATCCTTTGTGCCATTTCTTCAGAAATAAGTTCATTTTTGTGAACAAGAATTTCTCCGGTTATAGGATCAACTATATCTTCAGCTGCATATCTTCCTGCAATTCTTCTTGCAAGTGGAACGATAATTTCACCTGCTTCCATAAGAGCAGACATATCTATACCATCATCGCATCCACAATCTTCCATTGTAATAATTACATCTTGAGCAACATCAGCAAGTCTTCTTGTAAGGTATCCGGCGTCAGCTGTTTTAAGGGCAGTATCTGCAAGACCTTTCCTCGCACCGTGAGTAGAGATGAAGTACTCAAGAACTGTCAATCCTTCACGGAAGTTAGAGATAATAGGAGTTTCAATAATTTCACCTGAAGGTTTTGCCATAAGACCTCTTAAACCTGCAAGCTGACGAATCTGTGTTTGACTACCACGGGCTCCTGAGGAGAGCATCATATAAACAGGATTAAATGTTCCATCATTCGGAACTCTTCCCCTGCTATTTATATCGTGAGTTTTCATGTATTCCATCATATCTTTCGTTATCTGTTCTGTAACTCTGGTCCATATATCAACAATTTTGTTGTATCTCTCATCTTTTGAAAGAAGCCCTTTTCTGTACCCTTCTTCTATCATCTCAACTTCTTTCTTTGCCTTTTCTATAAGTTCTTTTTTTGTAGGTGGAATGTGAAGGTCATCTATACCTATGGAAAGTCCGCCCATAGTGGCAAGGAGAAATCCATTCTCTTTTAGCCTATCAAGCATATCTATCGTAGTTTCATTACCGTAGCGTTTATGAATATCGGCTATCATAGCAGCAATGGCTTTCTTACTCATAACCTTATTAAGGAACGGATAATCTTCAGGGAGGAGAAGGTTAAACTTAACTCTTCCTGCTGTTGTTTCAATGATTTCAGGTTTGCCAGAGGCGCTTTTTTCCGCCGGTATTCTAACTTTAATCTTTGCATGAAGTTCTATCAATCCAAGGTCAAGAGCTCTTAAAACTTCATCAAAATTTGCAAACGCCTTTCCTTCACCTTTAGCACCTTTCTTCTCAAGTGTAATGTAGTAAAGTCCTAAAACCATATCCTGTGAAGGAACGGCAAGAGGTTTACCGTGGGCTGGAGAAAGAATATTCTGGGTAGAAAGCATGAGAGTATAAGCTTCAAGCTGAGCTTCAAGAGAAAGGGGAACATGAACAGCCATCTGGTCACCGTCAAAGTCAGCGTTAAAAGCTGTACAAACAAGAGGATGAAGCTTAATAGCTTTACCTTCAACAAGCACAGGCTCAAAAGCCTGGACAGAAACCCTGTGAAGTGTTGGAGCACGGTTGAGGAGTACTGGATGTTCTTTAATAACTTCTTCAAGACATTCCCATACAACAGGATCCTGTCTCTCAACCATCTTTTTGGCTTGTTTTACAGTATTTGCATACCCTTTTTCTTCAAGTCTTCTGTAAATAAACGGTTTAAAAAGCTCAAGAGCCATTATCTTTGGAAGACCACACTGATGCATTTTAAGGTCTGGACCAATAACAATAACAGCACGACCTGAATAGTCAACCCTTTTACCAAGAAGGTTCTGCCTGAATCTCCCCTGCTTTCCTCTTAAAACATCTGAAAGGGATTTAAGAGGATGTCCTTTTGAGCTTCTTACAGGTCTTCCTCTACGGCCGTTATCAATAAGAGTATCAACCGCTTCCTGAAGCATACGTTTCTCATTTCTTATGATAATATCAGGAGCATCAAGTTCTATGAGCCTCTTCAAACGGTTATTTCTGTTTATAACCCTTCTGTAGAGATCATTAAGGTCTGAAGTTGCAAATCTTCCCCCTTCAAGAGGAACAAGAGGGCGGAGTTCAGGAGGAAGAACAGGTAAAACTTCAAGAACCATCCATTCAGGTTTATTATCACTTTCAATAAATGCTTCGGTAAGTCTTAATCTTTTTACCAGCTTCTTCAGTTTAGCTTCGGTAGTATCTTTTCTTGTAGCTCTTCTAATTTCTTCTTTAACAAGCTCTTTACTTTGAATTTTGCCTATTTCAACAAGGTAGTCTATATACCAATCAAGGGCTTTTCCGCCTTTTTCAATCTTTAATGTGCAGGTCTCAGCAATTTTTTTATAGTCTTCGTAAGGGATTATCTGTCCTTTTTCAAGGTTGCTGTCTCCAGGTTCAATAACTACAACAAGAGTGTTTTTTACAATACCTATAATTGTATCTTCCGAGAGACCGGTATAGTAAGAAATCGTTTCGACAGCAGCTTTAAAAACATTCGGAAGTCTTTTTTGAAGATCACTGTTAATGCTGTCTATCTCGCCAGAGTACATCCTTATCTCTTCACGAAGTTCCTCTGCAAGTTCCTCAAGATTGACCCTTTTAAGTGCTTCTTTTATCGCTTCAGCACCTATCCCGACTTCAAATGCATCTTCCCCAAGTTCTTCTATCTTCTCTCTGTATTCCTCTTCTGTTAAAATCTGAAACTGCTCAAGTCCTGTTTCCTCTTCATCTCCAGGGTCAAGTACTATATAGCTTTCAAAATAAACTACTCTCTCAACTTCACGAACAGAAAGACCGAGAAGAGCACCTATCTTACTTGGAACAGATTTAACATACCAGATATGGGTGCAGGGAGCTGCAAGGTCTATATGCCCAAACCTTTTTCTTCTCTCTTTAGAGAGAGTTACTTCAACACCACATCTATCACATATAACACCTTTATATTTTGAACCTCTATATTTACCGCAGAGACATTCAAAATCTCTTACAGGACCGAATATTTTTGCACAGAAAAGTCCATCTTTTTCAGGTTTTAATGTCCTGTAGTTTAAAGTCTCGGGAAGTTTTACTTCACCATAGGACCACTCTCTTATCTTTTCAGGAGAAGCAAGTCCTATCTCTATAGCATCAAAATCAAAAGTTTTTGGTTCTTCTGAGAAAATTATCTCTTTTTTCTTCACTACAGCTCCTCCTTAAAGGATTCTTTAAAAGGGGGATCTATCCCCCTTTTAAATTACTTTTCCTCTTTATCTTCAAAAAGCTTTTCTGCTTCGCTTTTCTGTTCTTCAACTTCTTCAATTTGCTTTATAAATTTCACATCAAGGGCAAGAGCTTTTAGCTCTCTTACAAGAACATTAAACGATTCAGGCAATCCAGGCTCAAAGGAATACTTTCCTTTAACAATAGATTCATAAACCCTTGATCTTCCTTCAACGTCGTCAGATTTAACGGTTAACATTTCCTGGAGAGTGTATGCAGCACCGTATGCCTCAAGAGCCCACACTTCCATCTCTCCAAACCTCTGTCCACCAAACTGTGCCTTACCGCCGAGAGGCTGCTGAGTAATGAGAGAGTAAGGACCGGTAGATCGGGCATGAATCTTATCATCAGCAAGGTGAATAAGTTTAAGCATATACATATAACCAACAGTTACATCCTGATCAAAAGGCTCTCCTGTTAGTCCATCATAAACTGTCAATCTTCCTGTTTCTGGAAGTCCTGCCCTTTTTAGAAGTCTCTTTATCTCTTCCTCTTTAGCTCCCATAAATATCGGAGATTCAAATCTTATACCTTTAGCAAGTTTTTTAGCCACTTCCCTCAACTCATCATCGGAAAGGGAGTCTATCAACTTGCTTATATTTTCATCATTATAGATAGCTTTTATCTCTTCTCTCACCATGTCAAGACCGACTTTTAAAAGTTTGTCTATCTTCTTGCCAAGTTCTTTTGCCGCAAGGCCAAGATGAGTTTCAAGGATCTGTCCCACGTTCATACGGGATGGAACACCAAGAGGGTTAAGAGTGATATCTATCGGCGTACCATCTTCAAGGAAAGGCATATCCTCTACAGGTCTTATTTGAGAAACGACACCTTTGTTTCCGTGACGACCTGCCATTTTATCACCAACAGTAAGTTTTCTCTTTGTAGCAATGTAAACTTTAACAACCTTGTTAACGCCTGCTGGCAGGTCATGTCCCATTTCAAGAGCTTTTTTCTTCTCCTCGTAAATGTTTTCTATGAGAGCTATCTTATCAACAGCTTTTATCCTTATTTCTTTAAGTTTTTTCTCAACTTTAGAATCATCAATTATTGAAGGTTTTCTTAAAGCGAAGAAAACAACATCTCTGACTTTATCCTCGGTTATCTTTTCTCCAGCAGAAATCAAGATATTTCCGTTGGCATCGTAAACGTCCTCTTTAACAGCTTTACCAAGAATCAACTCTGCAGCTCTGCGGTCTCTGTCCTCTTTAACTAGATTTATCTCTTCCTGTTTTGCCCTTTCAAGCTTTGCCTTTTCTTCACTTTCTATCAGCTGTGTTCTGACATCCTTCTTTTCACCTTTTCTTGAGAGAATCTTAACATCGATCACAACACCTTCAATACCGTGAGGAACGTAGAGAGAAGAGTCTTTTACACCTTTTGCTTTCTCACCAAAAATAGCCTGAAGGAGTTTTTCCTCTGGTGTTAAAACCTGCTCTCCCTTTGGAGTAACTTTCCCAACAAGAATATCTCCGGGTTTTACATAAGTACCTATTCTTACAATGCCCGATTCATCAAGATTTCTCAGGAGAGCTTCAGGAACACCAGGAATATCTCTTGTTATTTCTTCACGTCCAAGTTTTGTTTCAACAGCTTCACATTCAAGCTCCTGGATATGAATTGAAGTATAAACATCATCTTTTAACAATCTTTCACTTACTAAAATAGCATCCTCAAAGTTATACCCTCTCCATGGAATAAACGCTATAAGCACGTTTTTCCCGAGAGCAAGTTCACCATTGTCCATTGAAGGACCATCAGCTATTATCTGTCCCTTTTCTACTCTCTGTCCCTTTTTAACTATAGGACGCTGATTGATGCAGGTTTTCTGGTTTGATTTTTTGAATTTTTTAAGTTCGTAAACATCAAATCCGGTATCAACAGAGAGACCGCCCTCTGTAATCTCTTCAGGGTCAACCTTAACAATGATTTTATCAGCAGTAACACTTTCAACAACACCAGAACGTTTTGCAACAACCGCTCCACGGCTAAATAGTGCAACCGGTTTTTCCATTCCTGTAGCAACAAGAGGTGCTTCCGTTTTAACAAGAGGAACAGCCTGACGCTGCATGTTTGAACCCATAAGGGCACGGTTAGCATCGTCATGCTCAAGGAACGGAATCAAAGAGGCAGATACAGAAAACACCTGTTTTGGAGAAACGTCCATAAATTGAACTTCTTCTTTTTTAACAAGTTTAAATTCGGCTTTGTGTCGTGCCATCACCATATCAGAAGTAAGATTACCTTCCTCATCAACAGGAGCGTTTGCCTGAGCTATGATGTAGTTTTCCTCTTCATCAGCTGTCATGTAAACAATTTCATCTGTTACTTTTCCATTAACAACCTTTCTATAAGGTGTTTCAAGGAATCCAAGCCAATTTATCTTTCCGTAAGTTGTTAAAGAGTTTATAAGACCGATGTTCTGACCTTCTGGTGTTTCAATAGGACAGATACGTCCATAGTGGGACGGGTGAACGTCACGAACCTCAAATCCGGCTCTTTCTCTTGTTAAACCGCCGGGACCAAGAGCAGAAAGACGTCTTTTGTGAGTTGTTTCTGAAAGTGGATTTGTCTGGTCCATAAACTGACAAAGCTGTGTTAAGTTGAAGAACTCATTAAGAGGATTTATAGCAGTTCTCGGATTTATTAAATCCTGAGGCATAACGGATTCTACATCTGCAACAGAAAGTTTTTCTCTCACAGCTTTTTCAAGCTTGAAGAGACCTGATTTAAATGCTATCTCTGCAAGCTCTCCAACACCTCTAACTCTTCTGTTGCCAAGATGATCAATATCGTCATAATCTCTTATTCCAGCATGAACTTCAAGGAGGGCTTTTACAGTTCCGACTATATCGGCTTTATGGAGAAGTCTTCCTGCTTCATCATAATCAGGTTCAACAGCAAATTTTTCAACACCTGAAATCTCAAGAAGCTTAATTGCAACTTCCCTATCAAGGAAAGTTCCTTTGGGAACTACAATATCTCCTTCTTCGTTTTTTATATCCTCAGCTATTCTTAAAGGAGGAAGCCAGTCAATAGATGTTAAATCTTCTTTTGTTATCTCTTTTAACTTTTCATGAGGATAAACTTTTTCATTTACCTTGGCTCTACCCACTCTTGAAAGGTCATAGTGTTTTGTACTGAAAAACATCGTTTCAAAAAGCTTTTTAGCACCTTCAACAGTAGCTGTATCACCAGGCCTAACTTTCCTGAATATTTCAACATAAGCAGCGATAAGAGGATCCTCTATCTTTTCTCTTACTCTGTCTTTTCTCTCTTTTCTTAAAGTATTGATTATAACAGCACCGTAAGGTGTGGCTTTCCTGTGAACAGCTTTAAACTCTGCCCCTTCAGGGAGCTTTCTACTGCTTGTAGAAAGTTCCTCATAGGCTTCCTGAATAACTTCTCCAGTTTCAGGATCAACGATATCCTCTATAAGGTAATATCCAAGCATATCTTCGTTTGTTTTTACTTCACCGTTTTCATCTACAATATGACCGTCAACAATCCTGAATGTTTCCACTACATCCTTATAAAAGAGATCTATAATCTGCTCATCGGTTGTGACGCCAAAAGCTCTCAGGAGGTATGTTCCTAAAAATCTTCTTTTTCTATCTATTTTTACATAAAGAACATCATTGTGCGGAACTTCAAACTCTATCCAGGAGCCCATAGCAGGAATAATACTTGCAATGTCTATCGTTCTTGCAACTGTAGTTGTTTTAGATATCTCTTTTTTAAAGAAAAGACCTGGAGATCTATGAAGCTGACTTACAACAACCTTTTGAGTTCCATTGATAATAAAAGTTCCCCTTTCTGTCATAAGGGGAATTTCACCAAAATACATCTTATTTTCTTTTATTATTGGAGCTATTTTTTCTCCAGTTTTTGGGTCTTTCTGCCATACGTGAAGTTCAAAAAGAACTCTCAATGGTGCGGTGTAAGAAATTCCTCTTTCTATACATTCATCAGGAGTGTATTTAGGTCTAAAAACAACTTCCATTCCGCAGTTTGGACAAACAACACCTTTTCCACCAAGGCCGTTATACTTTCCACATTTACAATACCAATCGCCTATTTCATAACCTTTATAGTGAATTTCCACTCCAGATGTTTCATCAATTATAGGAAAAGCCTGTCTGAAAGCTGACTCAAGCCCTGTATTTTCTCTCTTTTCCGGATGCTTGTTTAATTGAAGAAACCGTTCGTAAGATTCAAAAGGAAACTCAAGAAGATCAGGGATTGGGAGAACTTCCTGTCTATCAGCAAAGGTTTTTCTAGGGAGGGATTTTTCTTTTTTGATGCCTGTTGTTATTTTTGTTGTCTGCATTTCACTCATACTGCACCCTCTTTTTTGGTTTTTAAAAATAGGACAAGGGTGGCTGTCAATAACCGACAACCACCCGCCAAGTAAGGAAATTTATTATATTTGCAGTTAATATGCAAGTGTTACTTAACTTCTACTTCTGCTCCAGCTTCTTCAAGCTTCTTAGCAATCTCTTCAGCTTCTTCTTTAGATACTCCTTCTTTTACCGGTTTTGGAGCACCATCAACAAGAGCCTTAGCTTCCTTAAGTCCAAGCCCTGTAATTTCTCTTACAACTTTGATAACCTGAATCTTCTTAGCTCCAGGATTTTTGAGAATTACATCAAACTCTGTCTTTTCAGCTGCAGCAGCTTCACCTGCACCGCCAGCAGCAACAGGGCCAGCAGCAACAACAGGCATATCAGATACACCAAACTTTTCCTTGATCATATTGATGAGCTCTACAAGCTCAAGAACAGTCATGTTTTCAATAGCTTCTACTATTTGCTCTTTAGTGATTTCAGCCATTCTTTACCTCCCTATACATTTAAGCTGTTTCTTTCTGAGATTTAATGTTTTCAAGTGCAACAACAAGTTTCTGGAATAGATTTTCCAGAGACCATGCAACAGCGTTCACCGGATACTTGAGTGTAAACGCAAGCTGTCCAAGAAGTTCCTCTCTTGATGGAACGGATGCAAGAGCTTTTAGCTGCTCAAAGTCAGCAACTTTTCCTTCAATTACTGCTGCTTTAAATTTTAACTTTTCATCCTCTTCTATAAACTTTTTGAGAGCTTTAGCAGCAGCAACAATGTCCTCAAAAGCAAAAGCTATTCCTGTAGGACCAACAAACTTGTCGGCTATCTGCTCTACAGGTGTTTCGGGATAGGCTTTTCTCATCAGAGTGTTTTTAACCACTCTGTATTCAGCTCCAGCTTCCTTCAGTGCCCTTCTAAGAGCACTACTTTCTGCTACTGTCATTCCCTGGAAGTCTGTAAGAACAATGAGAGGTGCCTTTGAGAACTTTTCTTTAAGTTCTTCAATAATCAGGGCTTTATCTTTTCTCGTTTTCAAAGGAGCTACCTCCTCAAGGTTTTAACAAGGCGGGAATGTAGAGGGAGGAAAGGCTGATACGGAACATTCCGTAATAATGAGACGCATCACTCTCCTTCGGTCTCAGTAGGCTGTCTTTTCAGACATTTAAGCCTATGCACCTACCCTCTACGACCGCCAACTGCTGAAGGTAATTATATGGTTAAAATATCACTTGTCAAGATAGAAAAACCTATTTTCCTGCATAGGTATACACATACTCCCCACCCACACCAGAGGAAAAAGGCTGCCCACCTGGTAGTTAAAATATTAAGAGCACTAAACATTCAAATTTTCAGAAAACCAAAACCACTACCAGGAGGACAACCATGCAGCTAAATATAAACCTATACCACG